>JAFQEZ010000088.1 GCA_017398805.1 Bacteroidaceae bacterium
AAGGGGGTGACTAAAAAGTAAATTTCTGTGTTACGTTTGCCTTCAAAATCCTCATTTACGCTTAGTAAACTGCGGTTTTGAAGCCTGCACAAGCCTTGAACTTTGCTTTTTATTCACCCCCAACAAAAAGAGGATGACTTCTGACACCCTCTTTATATGATTTCTATGGAAACAATACTGCTTCATACGATAATTATTGCCAACATCCTCTCATTTGTGACTTTTGGGGTTGACAAACTGCTTGCCAAGTTAGGGAGATGGCGTGTGCCGGAGTCTGTTCTTCTGTGGACGGCGCTTTTGTTAGGTTCTGCAGGGGCACTTGCCGGTATGGTGGTTTTCCGTCACAAAACAAAAAAAAGCAAGTTCACAATAAGTGTTCCAATGCTGTTGCTGTTCCATCTTGCTGTTCTTGGGGCTGTGATGTTCTAAAAGGAGTAGCATTGTCATTTCGAACGATAGTGAGAAATCTCATTCCATGAATTACTGTCTCTTCTTGCTGCCGGTATTGTCGATTAAAGTTCCTTGAACTTTAATTCAAATCTGGAGGCTGCAATACCATTCTCCTTTGTAACCTGTGCTACGTAATGTCCCGGTTCAAGTTCCTTGATGCCGTATGACAGCTCTTCCGTGGCGCTGCCTTCATGCATATATGCCACCACAATGTCGGTAATGTCATTATTGTTTAGGAACTCGATTGGCAGAGCATCAAGAATGTGGTCAAGATAACGGATGCTGTTCATATGCCCGTTGATATCGATGTCGCTGTACAGCGGACGGCGCTTGAATGTGACCTCCTCCACCGGTGTACGGTTGATTGAGGGGATGCGGCGCAGGGCAAGTGGCTCTTCCGGAACAAGACAACCGTTCATTGCAACTCCGATATCACCGTTGAGGTCAACAGCCGATCGGGTTTTAAGGTCAATCATCGCAAATGTGGTAATCATTGACACAATTTCGTTGCCGGCTTCATCGGTCATGCGTACACAGCGGTCAGTAAAACCATGATAAAGGTTTCTTATCCATGTATCGATGTAGAGTTTTTCTTTTTCAAGCGGCACACGATCGATATGTACACCCATACGTGCAATAACCCATCCGAGTGACGATGTCGCACCGAAGCCACGTGCATCAGCGTGTCGGTAGGCAAAATTGAGCATGCTGCTGCATATGTTCGACGGGCGCATACGTCCCTTGCTGTCGGCAAGGAATGTCTCGGCATAGAATGTGAAACGGTCAATATTCTTGTTGTTCATAATTACTGGTCAGATTATTCGTGAATCAGTGGTACATTGAGTGTGCTGTCTGCTCCCTCCCATAATGGGGAGGGTTGGGGTGGGGCTTTGTTCTACGCAAACTCGCTAAGTTCAATCCATCGGTTTGTCTTTTCTTCGATAAGTCCTATGACAATTTCAATGCGTGCTGCTTTTTTGAGTAGCGTGTCATTGTCGAGAGTACCGCTGCTCATCTCCTGCTCAATAGTGCTTTTCTCCTCCTCAAGCATCATAATCTCCTCCTCAAGGCCTTCGTACTCTTTCCGTTCTTTGAATGTGAGTTTCCGCTTTGTCTCGGTGCGGTAACTCTGCTTTTGGGGCTCGTTCTTTGCCGCTTTTGCAGCAGCCTCCTTGGCAACCGTTGCTTTCTCCTCCTCGCGCCAGTCACGCCAGTCGCTGTAGTTGCCGGGGAAGTCCTTGATGTCACCCTCACCGCCAAATACGAATATATGGTCAACAACCTTATCCATGAAGTAGCGGTCGTGGCTTACGACTATCACGCATCCCTTGAAATCGCACAGGTACTCTTCAAGCACCTGTAGGGTCTCGATGTCAAGGTCGTTGGTAGGCTCGTCAAGCACTAAAAAGTTAGGGTTGGCCATAAGTACCGTACATAGGTAGAGACGGCGCTTTTCACCGCCGCTGAGCTTATATACATAGTTGTGCTGCTTCTCGGGCGTGAAGAGGAAATGTTGCAGGAACTGTGATGCACTCAGCATTTTGCCTGCTACAGGGATTACCTCGGCAATGTCCTTTACAACATCTATGACCTTCATCTGTTCGTTGAAAGATAGACCGTCCTGGCTGTAGTAGCCCCATTTGACAGTCTCGCCAACCTCTATGGTACCGCTGTCGGGTGCTGTACGTCCGAGCAGCATCTTTATGAAGGTAGACTTGCCAGTGCCGTTGTTGCCCACAATGCCCAGCTTCTCGTATCGTGCGAAAGTGTAGTAGAAGTCTTTTGTGATAACCTTGCTGCCGAATGCCTTTGAGAGTGCTTTCAGCACGAATATCTTGTTGCCGATATATTGCGACTTTATCTCGAGCGACACCTTGCTGTCGTCGCGCATTGCAGCCGCCTTCTCCTCTAATTTGTAGAATGCGTCAATACGGTATTTGGCCTTGTGGGCGCGTGCCTGCGGCTGGCGGCGCATCCAATCAAGTTCCTTGCGCAACAGATTCCTTGCACGTGCAGTCTCAGCAGCAAGGTTCTGCAGGCGCTCTTCGCGTTTCTGAAGGAAGTAACTGTAGTTGCCTTTATAACGGTATACGCGCCTGTCGTCAATCTCAATAATCTCGTTGCAGACATTGTCGAGGAAGTATCGGTCATGAGTAACCATAAGCAGGCTTCCGCTCATTCGTGACAGGTATTCTTCAAGCCACTCTACCATCTCAAGGTCAAGGTGGTTGGTGGGCTCGTCAAGAATCATCAGGTCGGGTTGTTCAATCAGTACGGCAGCCAAAGCCACACGCTTTTTCTGACCTCCCGACAACTCCTTTACAGGCTGGTTCACATTCTTTATCTTCAGTTTTGTGAGCACCTGCTTTGCACGGTTCTCGTAATCCCACGCCTCAAGGCGGTCCATCTCCTCCATCAGGTGCTGCAGCAGGGAGTGGTCATCATTGGCTATTGCCTGTTCATAACGTGCAATGACGCTTGCCTTCTCGCTGCTACGTTGCATGCATGCTTCAAAAACTGTCAGGTCACCGTCAAAATCGGGCTCTTGCTCCAGGTATCCCACGCGCAGGTCATTGCGGAGCGTGATTTTTCCGCCCTCGTGCGGTTCTTCTCCGGCAATCACTTTCAGCAGTGTGCTTTTGCCTTTGCCGTTGCATGCGATAAGGCCGATGCGCTGGCGCTCCTCTATGGTGAACGAAATGTCGTTGAACAGCACCAGATCACCGAAACTCTTTGATATATTCTCTATCTGCAGGTCAATTGCCATATTGATTACATTTTGACCGCGAAGATAATAAATTATGTGCTGATGGACAAATGCAGAATCCTACCTGTAATCCTTGAGCAGTTTCTGCAACTGTTGCCGTGTAAAGAATATGCGGCTTTTGACTGTACCGAGCGGCAGGTTAAGCCTTTCGGCTATTTCGCGGTACTTGAATCCCGAAATGTGCATCAGAAAAGGAATACGGTAGTCCCGTGGCAGTTCGTGTACAACGCGGTATATCTCCTTGCTGTCATAATTATTTTCGGTTGCATACTCCTCGAACTCCCTTGGATGATTGATGTGAAAAAGATTGTCGGTGTGATCGACGAATGTCTGGTCACGGACCTCCTTGCGGTAGTTGTTTATGAAGATATTGCGCATGATGGTGTATATCCACCCTTTGAAATTTGTGTCGGGGGTATACTTTTCCATGTTGTCAAGCGCCTTGAGTGACGTTTCCTGCAATAAATCATTCGCCTCTTCCTTGTCTGCTGTGAGTTTGTATGCAAATCGCTGTAGTTCCGACTGCACCTCAAGCAGATCCCTCCTAAACTTTGCAGTATCCAATGCTGTATATGTTTAACGGTTCTCCCCGGCAAGATTGTCCGGACATGTAACTATAACAGACGAGGTATATAAAAAGTTCATCCTTGACAGGAAAATGTGACAAGGATGAACTCAATTTATAGATAATGGTATCGATTACTCTGTAATCCAGCTGCAGAGCAGTTCAAGTCCCTCTTCGGGGATAATATGCAGTGATTTCTCTGTTGCAGGCACTAAGATGCTCTCGCCTTGGTGTACTGTGATGCACTCTCCATTGCTGTCGGTGATTGTACCGTTACCTTTTGTGCATATAAGTACCACGAATGAATCGAGTTCCTCAAGTGGCATGTCATATGCTTTTGTGGGTTTAAGAATGGAGGTCGTGAAATAACGGCATGATACAAGCTGTGCAAGGGTGTCGGGCTGTGCATCATAGTATGTGCGATAGTCGGGCAGCACGGTGTAGTCGATGGCTGCCTTGCTCATCTCGGTGTGCAGTTCACGTGGGTTGCCGTTGTCGTCGCAACGGTTGAAATCGTAGATGCGGTATGTGATGTTCGATGTCTGCTGGATTTCGGCAATGAATGCACCTGCTCCAATGGAGTGTACGCGTCCGGCAGGCAGGAAGAATACATCACCTGCATGTATGTCATACTCCTGCAAAAGATCTGTGATTGTATTGTCGGCGATGCTCTGTTCATATTCATCGGCTGTCACCTGCTTGGCGAATCCCGAGCGCAGTTTTGACCCGGGGTCTGCATCTACAACATACCACATCTCGGTTTTTCCCTTTGACTGGTGACGTTCCCAAGCAAGCTTGTCGTTGGGGTGTACCTGAATGGAGAGATCCTGACGCGCATCTATGAACTTGATGAGTAACGGGAACTCCTTGCCGAATCTCTCATAGTTGCTCTGTCCTAACAGGGCTGCCTTGTCGCGCGCGATAAGTTCCGGCAGTTTCATGCCTGCATCAGGGCCTTCGGCAACAACCGATTCGTTATCCTTGACTCCTGAGATTTCCCAACTTTCGCCTACATTTTTCTTTTCAGACTCTACTCCTTTATAGGGGATTATCTTGTCACCGCCCCAGAGCATCGACTTGAGAATTGGCTTGAATTTATACATGATCTGTAGTAATTTGTATTGTTTGTGTGTCTAATGTATTGAAGCATAAAGTTACTCTTTTTTTGATATATCACAAATAGAGAGGCGAAATTTTATACAAAACGTTAATGAAAGTTAAAAATGGGGGGGGGTAAAAATTATATACAAGTTTTGGAATAATGTATTATATTCGCAACATAAATCGAAAATATTATGAAAAGGATACTATTGTTGTTGCTGTTGACAGTGTGTGCGGCAACATATGCTCAGGATATAAACGGGCGCATAGTGGGACAATCGGGTGAAGCAATCGGTGATGCGACGGTGGTGTTGCAGAAGTCCGACTCGACATATGTCGACATGACAATCACTGACAATGAGGGACGCTTTATCTTTTCCCATAGGATTGATACCTTCAGGCTTGTGGTTCAGCATATGGCATACAAACCTTTTGTGACGGTTTCATCTAAACGGGATGTAGGGGATGTTATGCTTGAACGATCCGATGAGGCTCTAAGTGAGGTTGTCATCACAGCAGAGCGTCCGCTTGTGAAGGTCGAGGATGGCAAGCTTGCCTATGATCTTGAACAATTGACAAAGGATAAGGTTGCAAACAACACTTATGAGGCATTGACGAAACTTCCGGCGGTCAGCGAAAAGGAGGGGAAACTCTCCCTTGTAGGCGCAGGTTCGCTCACGCTGCTCATCAACGGAAAGCCTACTACAATGACGCAGGATCAGGTCGTCGTACTCTTGAAGAGCACTCCGATTGAACGTGTGGAGAAGGCCGAGGTGATGTACAGTGCCCCTCCGCAGTATCACACGCGTGGTGCAGTCATCAATATCGTGCTCAAGAAGGATACCCAATACTCTCTGCAAGGCGAAGTGGGTGCCGATTATACGAACCGTTTCAGCGACAGTGGCGGGGCCCATGCATTTCTTCGCCTGGCTACACCAAAACGGGCTGTTGATGTGATGTACAATGCTACGCTCGTCGAGGAGGTTCAGGATCTTGATATGGTTTCGCTGCATACGTTGGCAGGAGTGACGCATGACATACGCCAGAAGCAGGAGATACGTGGTGATATATGGCTGCACAACGGGCGTGTTTCGTATGATTACAATTTCAATGACAAGAACAGCATTACTGCTGCATATAATTGCCTTTTCAAGGGGAACGGAGAGTCTTCAACAACCTCTGTGGGTAATTTCCAGAGTTCAAAGAATATAAAGAGGGTTGATAAGGATAATATGCATAACTTCTCGCTTCAAGCACTTACAGGCATTGGCCTTTCAGCAGGTGCCGATTACACTCTGTACGATAACCGCAGTACACGTGGCATGGATGTTGCTTTTGCAGGGGGTGGTGAAGCGATGATGGATCAGAAGGCAGGGCAGAAAATCCGTTCATTCCATGCATATGCCGACCAGTCGCACTCTCTTGGAAAGGGTTGGACACTCGGTTACGGTGCATCCTATCGCAACAGCGAGAGTGATGACTACCAGGTATTCTCAGCCGAAAGTACAATGAACGGTGGAGATGTGAACTCCTCATTATCAGAGAATACAGCCGAGGCATATATCTCTTTCGGGAAGCAATCGATGCTGGGCCTATCGTTCTCTCTTTCTGCGACCGCAGAATTCTATAAGGTCAACGACCGTGAACGTTGGACAATATATCCGCAAGGTTCATTGACTTATATGCGTAATCCCAATCATATATTCCAGGGGACTCTTCAGGTGCAGAAACTCTATCCCTCGTATTGGCAGATGCAGGCGGCAGTAGGTTATCTTGACGGTTACACCGAACTGCACAATACACCCGGTCTTGAGCCATCAAAGGTATACAGCTTCAACGCCAACTACATATTCAAACAGAAATATGTCTTTGGGCTCTATTGCAATTATGCCGATAAGATGTTTGCACAGACCATGTATCAGGCGCAGGACCGTCTTGCCCTCATATATAAGACATTGAATTGGGACTACATGTCGAACACCGGTGTCGTGGCAGTGCTTCCGTATGCGCCTGTCTCCTGGTTCAGCACCAAGGCAACATTGGTAGGCGGATATATCTCGCAGCGATGCGATAACTTCTTCGATACAGGTTTCGAGGATAAAGGATGGGTTGGAATCTGTAATATCGACAACAGTTTCCGTGTAAATAAGGACCTTGTATTCGAGGTAAACGGTTTTGTGCAGTCTCCGGTTACTCAGGGTACTTTCTCAGTAAAGACAATGTGGCAGGTGTCAGCCGGTGTAAAATGGAACTTTGCAAAGGGTAATGGAACACTAAGTTGTTTCTATAATGACATTTTCAACAGTATAATGAGTGATATGACGATGAATTTCCGTGGTCAGCATCTGATGCAGAAGAACAATCTTTATACACGTCGTTTGAATATAGCATTGACATACCGCTTCGGTGGCTATAAGAAAAAAGAGGATAAGAAAGTAGACACATCACGTTTCGGACACTGATAATTGAAACGGAAATGTGAAAGCTTGTGCAAGCGAGCGAAAGCCAAGTTTACTTGAGCTTTTACAGCGAGCGCAGCCAAGGTTCAAGCCCACGGAGTGGGGTGAAAGGTGAAAACGGAAAACTGAAAACGGAAAGGTGAAAACTGCGGGTAAGCGAGTGTTGTCAAAACGGAAATGTGAAAAGTGAAAACATATAAAAGGTGTCTGTTGCCGCGGCAACAGACACCTTTTATATGTTTTATAGCAGCATCTTTCTATAAAGTTACTTTATAAAGGTCTTTTTACCATCAATAATATATATTCCTGGCTGTGTAATCTTCTCAAGCTTGCGGCCGCTGAGGTCATAGATACCTTTCAGCTTTCCGTTTTGATAATGCCGTCTTTTCGCGCCCCGCGGGGCACAACCCATGGCTGTGCTTCCCGCGACTAACCGCTGCCGGCATTATCGAAACTTATATTTCTTGTATTATAGCAGCATCTTTCTATAAAGTTACTTTATAAAGGTCTTTTTACCATCAATAATATATATTCCCGGTTGTGTAACCTTCTCGAGCTTGCGGCCGCTGAGGTCATAGATACCTTTCAGCTTTCCGTTTTCACCTTTCACCTCCTCAATGCACTCGATTGATGTCAAGGTTTCACCGTCGGCTTCGATGTACTCTGTATTGTCGGTCTCAAGCGTGAATTTCTTTATAACCATGCACTGCTGACCGTCGATGTTGACAAGGAGACCGAGCGATACGGTCGTCTCTTCATCGAGGCTGAACCTTACGCTGTTTGACATGGCATTGTCCTTGTCGAGCATCTTGGTGTGGGCTATGGCATCATCGATGTTGGCTGTGTTGGGCAGGCCCTTACCCTCGGCTGCCAGTATGTAGCTGTTGCCGCACTGGCCTTCCCACGTGTCGTGATACTCGGCTGTGAATGTGTAGTTGCCGGCCGGCAATGTCACTGTCTGGTATGCCTTGTGGTCCTTGAGAATGCCGAATCCGTCCCATGTGGTGGTGAAGGTCATGCAGTTGTTCTTCTGGTTATCCACATGTGCGCCGGTCGTTACATCACCCGAAACGGTGGTGTTCTCCAGCGTCCAGTCCTTGATGGCATAGAAACGCTTTGTCGTGCTGTTGGGGTTGATAATCTTGCCGTTGTCGGTTGTGAATGCCTGCTGGTAGTTCTTGAGGTAGGTGCCTGTTACTTCGCCTGTTTCCGGCATAGGCTCTGTGTTTAGACAGAACACTCCTCTTGAGAGTCCCCAGGCGTCACCGTCCGGGCCGAAACCGCTACGGACGCCGTCATGCCCGTTGCCTGTGCGGTCAATGACATCGCCACCTGCCTGGTTGAAGTCGTAGTAGAGCATGAGGTCACTGTATGCGGCAGGGTTCTCGATAGGTGCGTTGCACACTGCAAGCAGTGCATCGTCCTTGACAACGCTGCTCCATACACGTAACTCATCAATCTGTCCGTTCATTTTCGCATCGTCGATACCAATAGCCAATGTGCTGAGCTCGGGTATGTATGCGTTGGTAGATACGTAGCTTGTAGAGAAGTATTTGCCGTCGCGGTAGAAATCGACAAAGCCGTTGTCGAGGATTGCGGCGTAGTGGTGCCACTCGTTGGCGATGACAAATCCCGGTTGGCTCTTGCCTGCGTATCCGTTGGCATAAAGAGACATAACACCCTGTGTATTGGCATTTATGAGGAATGTTGCCTCGCTTTGGCCTATTCCCAGACATTTCTCGGCGAGCTGTGTAGGACGCATCCACCATTCAACGGTGAGAACGTCGCGTCGGCCTGTAGAGAACGGTGCGGTAACCTTGGCATTCTCCCCGAAGCCGAGACCGTTCTTGCTGTCGGCATTGCATACGATGAGTGCGCGCTCGCGTGTAGTAGTGCCTGAACCTATCTCGTTGCTTACGTTGAGTGTAACATTGTATACGCCGCATACCGATGGGGTGAGGCTGCTGTTGCGGCCGTTGATGACATATGTCTTGTCGGTGCTTTCCACAACCCACTCCCACTCTGTTGGGAAGAATGTCGATACGTCCTTCAGGTATGTCTTCTCGCCCTTCATTATTATGGCAGGGCTGACCTCGAATGCCGCTACAGGCTCCGATTCAAGGACGTATACATTGATTGTCGAAGTGGCGCTGTTTGCACCGGTAAAGGAGCTCGCCTTGAGTGTCACGGTCTGTTCGCCTGTCTCGTTGAATGCGGCACTTGCATGCATGCCGTATATTTTCTGGGTCTCAGAACCGGTAATCTCCCATTCATACATTACTCCGAATGCCGGGTTGTCGATGATGAACGATACCTTCTCGCCCATGATTACAGGGTCTTTGCTCACATGGAATGTGGCGTCAATGGCCTTCTCGGGGAGTACGTTTACTGTTGTCTCGGCTGTCACGCTGTTGCCCTCGCTGTCCTCGGCAACAAGAATGACTTTCTGCTCTCCTGCGGTCTTGAATGTTACAGTAGGTTCAATCACCTGTATGTTATCAAGGCCTGCATCCTCGATTGTCCACTTTAGTGCTGCAACAGCGTCGCTGTATGTCGCGCTCAACTTAATAGGCATTCCTGCATATACCTCGCTGCTTACCGCATCTATGCTTGCTGTGAGTGTGCTTGTAGGCTTGGTAAGAGTTACGGTACTTGTGGTTGCCTCGTAGTTGTTGTTGAGTATCTCGGCGTGGTTGCCGCTTATGTACTCGCGCAACATCTGCTTGCCGTCAACAGTGATGAGGTCGCCCTTGTAGTATGCGATGAGGCCGTCGGGCATCACATCGCCCGAGTACTGGAACTTCCTGCCGTTGCGCACCTCGGCAATCGGGCGTGCCCTGTTCCATATGCGTATTTCGTCGTAGCTTGCGTCCTGGGCATTGTTTTCGCCGCTTGCCGAGAATACAAGGTCGCCGAAGCCACCGATGCCGCTGTAAAGGTTCGAGGTTATAGAACCGCGGTTCTGACCGTCGATATATATGGTCAGCTTGCCGCCCTGTACGGTAACGGCAACATGTGTCCATTTTCCTACTTTAAGGTAGCTGGATGTTATCTTACGGTTATTGGTATCCCAGCCTGCGTAGAAGTTACCGCTGGCATCGGCATGCATCATGAATGTGCCCCAACCCGGTCCTGCGCTCTGGTTCCAGTCAACAAGTGAGTTTGGTTTGATATAGAATTCAATGGTGGCGTTCTCGAGCTTATTGTCGAAGATGCCCGGGATTTTGAAACCCGATTGCTTGAAATTTACAGCAGCATTCTCCTCTTCGAAGGCAATAGGTGCAGTCACATTTATTTTCTGTGATTCAATGCCGCCCTCGTATACCGCCGTTACACTGTATGAGCCGTCAACTGTGCCTGCCTGTGATACATCATAACTGAATGTCTCTGCAGAAACCTCGGCAATTTTTGTGCTCTCTTTGTATATGTTGTATTTTTCGATTCTGTTTGTAGATGGCAACGGTGCTTCCCACCTCAGTGTACTGCCGCTGAGTGATGCGTTCTGCGGTGTGTAATAAGGCTCGCCGTAAACGACAACAGAAATGATGGTCTTGTTGCCGGCGCTCTTGATCTCCGTCTTGCCGCCGGGAAGGGTAAACGGTGTCTCTGTTCCTTCCTCGTTGTACTCATAATCCATGATAGAGGCATTGTAGATGTTACCGCTGCCCTTGCCCCAACTCTTTGTCTCGATGATGAAGAAATACTTGAGTGGCATGCTGCGCTCATAACCGGCTGTCAGGTCGGTAAGGTCATAGCCGAACTCCATCGGTTCGGTGTGCAGTTTGCCGTCGGCCCAACGTCCGAGCATAGGAATCTCGGGTGCAGGGTTTGTGTTTCCGTAGTTTCCGTCACCTGCGTATCTGAAGTGCTCGAATTCTACAGTCCTTTCGGGTGCTGTGGCATTGATGTCGGCCGATATACCTGCCGAGAGCTTGATCTCGCTACGGCGCGAGTAGTCCATCTCGAGCTTGATTGTGCGCAACGGACGGTAGTCCTTGCGTACCTTGTAAATCTCCGGTGCCCACCAGTTCTGGGCAAATGTACCGTCGCTCCTGAACGATGCGCCGGCAAATGCGTATGGGCAGTAGATGAAACCGCTGTTGCCCCACCATGTGCCCCATGAGTTCACGATAATCCATGCACCTACCTCATCCTTGTCGGCCTCTCCTGCAACGCCGTTGCCGTCGAGGTCGAACTCAATGCGGTCGTCATATCCCACGATTGTCAGGGCATGGTCGACCTGGGTACCCCATGCCTTTACGTACTTCTTGCCTACAACGCCGGCATTCCTGTTGGCTGTGGTGCTCGGGATACTGCCGTCGTAGTTGCCGCCTGCACTGGCAACGCCGATACCGCAGATACCGCCGGCTTGGAAGCTTGTGTCGCCGCTGTGGTTCCACAGCCAGTTCTTGACAGCCTCGCGGCCCTCTTCGGTGCCCACGCTCACGGGGAAGTTCGCTGGCTTAAGCATGCGGTTGTGCATTGCCTCGAACCACTTGTCGTATCCCTGCATCCAACCGAAGTCATTGTCGGCGCAGTCCTGGTAACCGAAAAGCGAAGAGTATGTCTGACCGCCGTATGTGGCAGCCGAAGGCACACCGATGCTTGTCACGAACTGGTCCTTACCTGAGTTACCGTTTGTGTGCAGCCACACGAAGTGCGAAGGGTAGTAGTTCTTTGCGAGTTTTCCGTTGAGGTTGCGGTATGCGTTCAGCTCATATGTGAACATGTAGCATATACGCGATGCCGAGCCGCATGAGCCGCCGTCCTGGTTGAACACGGGTGGGAAGAACTTGAGCTCGGCATTGTTCACGTAGGCCGGTCTCTGCTCGGCAGGAACAGCGTCGGTGCGTGCCGCGCTCTTCTGCATGGGTGCATACTGCATGAGTGACCAGTCGGGGTTGGTCTTGTCGCTGTAATCGGGGTACTTCTCCCTGTTCACATCAACCTGTGCACTCAATGCCATTGGCAGAACCAACGCAAGTGCAAGAATAGTTTTCAGTTTTTTAATCGTTGTCATAGGTCATTTATAGTTTGTTTGGTTTTTTATAAGGGGAACTAAGGGATGTTAAGGGTTGTTAAAGGGGCGGATTATTTTACCACTATTTCATCAGTGAAGAGCCAACCGCGCTGTGGACCGCACTTGGCACGGTAGCGTATGAAGCGTGCTTTGGCGGTTCCTTCCCATCCGTAATTCTTGAAAGATAGCTCCTCGTCGCGCACTACCGTATGTTCAATACGTGCAATCTCGCTGTAATTTTTGTTGTCGGCAGATGCGGAAATGGTTACCTCGGCCGGGAACCAGACGTCGGGGATGCACATCTGCATGAAGTCTGCCGAAATGCTGCTGATTTCCTTCTCCTCGCCAAGGTCGATTACAATGTCTAAACCGTCTCTGATAAATCCTTGCCATCTTCCGTCAATGTATGTCCATCCGCCTCGGATGCCGTCTGTCAGTGCTGTTTTGCCGCCTGCATTGTATTTGTCGTTGAACGGTGCTGATGCGGCATAAGTCACACTCTTGCCTTTTGCAAGATGCTCAATCGGATTCTTTGCCTCCTTGCGCTGTCCGAACTCATTTTCAAGGTCAAACGCGTTGTAGCCTTTTGCACGCAGTCCGTTCACGGCTTTGATTGATCTCTGTTTGAACTCGTTAAGGTCTCGCTTTTCCGGATTGCTCCAGCCGATTTCGGCAAGTGCGAGGATTCGTGGATATATCATGTATTCTACAAGCTCCTCGGTTGGAATGTATTCAGCCCAAAGGTTGCCCTGTACGCCGTAGATAAGCTTTGCCTGCTCATTGCTGAGTCCCTCTGTGGGGTTGTATGAATATACCTTCTCAATTGGCATGTATGGACCGAAGGCCATTGGCTGTGTATGTGGGGCGTCCTGATATGAGTCGAGATAACAATATCCACCCGGGGTCATGATGGCTTTGTGACCGCTGTTTACAGCAGCAAGGCCGCCTTCTGTACCGCGCCATGACATTACCGTAGCATTGGGGGCAAGGCCTCCGTCAAGTATCTCGTCCCAACCGATAATCTTTCTTCCTTTGCTGTTGACAAACTTCTCGATGCGGTGTATGAGATAACTCTGCAGCTCGTTCACATCCTTCAGGTTCTCCTCCTTCATGCGCTTCTGGCACAACGGGCAGGTGGGCCATGATGCCTTGCCTGCCTCGTCGCCGCCTATGTGTATGTACTCCGACGGGAACAACTCCATGACCTCTGTGAGCACGTTCTCAAGGAATTCGTATGTCTGTTCGTTGCCTACACAGAAATCGGCCTGTTTGTATGGCTCGTGGGTGCATGAGAGTTCGGGGTATGCTGTGAGTACCTCTTCGCTGTGGGCAGGCATCTCAATCTCGGGGATGATTGTCACGTAGCGGTCGGCCGCATACTTGACAAGTTCACGGATATCGTCCTGTGTGTAGTAACCTCCGTGTGCTTCGGGGCTTCCCTCTTCGGCATAAAGCCGGTCACCGAACCACCACTCCTTCCACAATGCCTTGCTTCGCCATGCAGCAAACTCGGTCAGGCGTGGATATTTCTTTATTTCTATTCGCCACCCTGCAGCATCGGTAAGGTGCAGATGCAGACGATTCATCTTGAAGTGTGCGATTGCATCGATCTGCTTCTTTATGAACTCCTTGTCAAAGAAGTGACGGCTTACGTCAAGCATCAGGCCACGGTATGCAAACTTCGGTTCATCGATTATTGTTCCTGTCGGGATTGTATTGCCGTTGCCTGCATATTGCAGTATTGTCTGCATTGCATAGAAAAGACCGGCACCGCTCTTTGCGTTAACTGTTACACTTTTATCCGTAGTCTCGATTCTGTAACCTTCGGGGCTTGTTATCCCATCAACATTCTTGCATACTTTCAACACCAGTTGCTTGTTGCCCTTCTTCCCAACTTCAAGTGGAGAGGCTGCAATCAGTTCTTCCAGGATGGCTTTCTCCTTTTTAGATGCTGTTATTTTAAGATATATTTGGCTGTCAAATGTAAAATGGCCTCCTGAGATCTCTACAGATGCAGGTTTCGGCAGGATATTGTTGCCTTGAACATTGTTTTGTGCGTGCGCGCACGCGAAGAGAAATAAAAATAGAATTATGCTTAACTGGAATTTTTTCATTGTAGGTCTATTGGTTTTGCGAATATACACAATTTTTTGAAAAAAGTTCCAAAAATATTTGGAAAGTAAGGAAATTGTGTTTTATATTTGCGGTGTACTAATAAACTAATACGCTATGATTGAAGTCGAAAAACTCTATTTTTCTTATTCGGGCCTCTCCGTGCTGGAGAATTTGAGCACCACATTCAAGGAGGGCAGGATATATGGCCTTTTGGGCGAGAACGGTGTCGGCAAGAGTACGCTTTTCAAGTTGATGTGCGGTCTGTTGACAACAAAGAACGGTACTGTCAGCATTGACGGATCATTAATGGAGCGCAAGCCGGGTATCTTGTCAAAGATATATTATGTACCTGAGGATTTTGACGGTCCCGATATCTCAGTAAAGAACTATGCGGCAGGAATCTCGCAGTTCTATCCCAATTACGACGCAGAACTGTTTGCGCGTCTGCTTGCCGAGTTCGAGATTGATGCGGAGCGCAAGTTTACCCATCTTTCACTTGGTCAGCGTAAGAGGGCAGTAATAGCACTTGCTCTTGCTTTGAAGACCGATTATCTTCTCCTTGACGAGCCTACCAATGGACTTGATATTCCAAGCAAGACCTTGTTCCGTAAAATGATGGCAGCAGCAATGGATGACAAACGCACGATAATAATCTCCACTCATCAGGTGCGCGATGTCGAGAACCTGCTCGACCATATAATGATACTCGACAAGCAGAATGTACTTCTGGACAAGAGTGTCAGTGACATACAGCAGGAGTATCTGTTCGGTACAGCGTTGACAGCCCCAGAGGATGCGCTTTACGTAGAGCCCGGACTCGGTGGTTGTTCTTATATATGCGAGAACAGAACGGAGGAGGAGAGCCGCATGAACATTGAGATTCTCTTTAATTACATTCACCTTAAAAACAGAAAGAAATGAGCGATACTTTTGATTTTGGACGTTTCTGCAAACTCCTTAAATATGAATGTGTGAATTATCTGCCCCGTTATGTCAAGGGCATGATGGTGTTTGCCGGTTTTATCGTTGCCTCATGGGTCGTTACCATTTTTTATGGCTACTCTCTCAATGACCGTACAGACGACATCTCTGCGCTTGTGGTATTTGCAACGCTGCTTTCTCCTTATTTTGTATATGGTGACATAAATGACAGGAAAAAAGGATACTTATATGCCATGATTCCTGCAAGCAACTTGGAGAAACTGTTCTCAATGATGCTTGTCTGCATGGTTGCCGTACCTCTGTTTGCATATGTGGCACTCACGGCTACCGATGTTCTTCTATGGCTTTTCTCAATGATTGGCGTTGGTGGCTTCAATAAGATTGTTTTCTTGAACCCTGCTCCTATCTTTGATTACGGAGTGCTTATATTCTACATTGCATCGGTGTCGACTGTAATGATGTTCAATGTGTTGTTCCGCAAACATAAGATTATGAAGACCGTACTCTTCTTTATTGCGACGTCTTTTGTGCTGGCATTCGGTATCTCAATGGCTGTATCAATGTTTGCAAGGAATTTCTCAAGTGCCAGTGCGTTCTATATCTGGTTGGGATATAATTTCAGCGGACATTCGCTTCATGAGACAATTTCTCTTATTGAGATAATTCTGTTGTCGCTCAACATAGCCGTAGCTTGTGTAACGCTTTTTGTAACCTATCGCAGGATAAAGAGAGTAAACTATTGAGGTATGGAGTACAACGAACATAAACCTATCTATCTGCAGAATGTCGACCTGATGCAGGAGAAGATTGTGAGCGGTGAGTGGCGCGAAGAGGAACGCATCCCCTCGGTACGTGAAATGGGCGCTCTTGTAGGTGTGAATCCCAATACGATAGTCCGATCCTACCAGTTGCTGGAGGCGCAGGAGGTTATATACAACAAACGCGGTATGGGCTATTTCGTGAAGAGTGGGGCGGTGGAACGCATCAAGGAGATTGTAAAGAAGGAGTTCATCGATAATGAACTGCCGCAATTCAAGGCGAGGGCAGCTATGTTGGGGATAACAAAGGAAGAATTGATAAAGATGCTATGACACGATAAAGTCTTTGAACTACAGTGAAGGGGGTGACTAAAAAGTAAATTTGGTACCCGAAATTTGGCAACACTCGTTGTAAAATAGCAAAGTAAACTTTGCATTTAACTCGTTTGCACAAATTTTCTGTGTTACGTTTGCCTTCAAAATCCTCATTTACGCTTAGT
>JAFQEZ010000089.1 GCA_017398805.1 Bacteroidaceae bacterium
GTCAAACACTCCTCGCACTTTTTCCAAAAATCAAACAGGTTCAAGCTGTGGAATTTAACGGTGCCGGTTAAAGAGATTACCTCTGCTTGTCATTGCGCAATTGTCATCCCGACAGAGCGTAGCGACGAGGGATCTCTTTTCATAACTAATGCAAATATTTTGCTGACCCACACCTTTTGCTATTGACCCATCATTCTACCACGCGATAGCCACGGTCGGTATAAACAGTAAGCACACCATCACGTGTAGCATGGATTCTGTTATTCTTCACCTCAATGCTTTCGCACTTGACAGGAACTACCATTTTTCTCTTTGCGGCATTATATACTCCGGAAAGCCCATTACGGGTACATACAAATGTATCCTCATTGATTCGGGAAATATTGTCGTACTTCATACCAAGAAGCGTCCTTGACTTCTTTTTATTCCACAAAGAAAAACCTAAAAGTCCTTTATTGTTTCTTATCATCTTTAGAGGCAAAGGAGTATCCTGGATATCAATAAGATTCAGCGTACTTAAGCGTTCACCTTTTACAATGGGAATCAAAACCGGCAGCAAAAGAACGGAAAGACCAATAAAGACCCACGTAACAGGACCTGGTTCATCGCAATTATACCAAAACCAACTATATAAAATTTCCATTTTACCTGTATCTTCATTATAATCCCAGCGCGGTTCTTCCCATCTATAATATTTTACCACACCAATTTCATCCCACAAAGGTTTATAACATTTAGAACCACCATCCATTTCACATATTGCATAAATAGTCAGGAACAGCAGTGTTATACTCCAAACAACATACGCAGCCGGTTTCATGTAACTAACCGCTTTCATCCTCTTCAATGAATGCCCATTATAATCGCAGAACTGTGCAAAGTCAATCCATTTTACGTTCGCGTCCTTTTCTGCAGTCAATGCAACCGGTTGGGGTTCTACATGCAGCGGTTCTGCAACCGGGGATTCTATGACCGTTGCTTCCTCTACTGTTATCTTTGTTTCTGCATCAACACTTAGAGGGGTTACGGACCTTGATACAGCCAGCAATGCAAGAAATTCCTTTATGCTCTGAGGACGGTCGACACGACGAGGTTGCATGGCTGCACGGATGGCACTGCATACACTGGAAGAAAGCCCAGAAGGCAAAGCAGGCAGACCACTGTCATTGACCTCGCTTGCTTCGGGTGGAGTTACACCTGTCAGCAACTTGTACAATGTAGCGCCTAACGAATATATATCGGTAGCCGCAGAGAATGTACTTACTCCACTTTTACTATACTGTTCAAGAGGCGCATATCCATGACTGATGCCTACAGGTGTAGAGGTTGTAGCCCTGTCATCACGTCCATAGTGTTTGGAAATACCGAAATCAATAAGCACGGCCTCGCCTTGTTCATTGATAAGTATGTTTGCCGGCTTTACATCGAGGTGCATAATGTTGCGGCTATGGATGAAATCAAGAGCATCTGCAACCTGACGGATATAATACATTGCATCAGCCTCCTTCATAGGGCCATCTTTCAGACGGTCGGCAAGAGAACCGCCACTGCAATATTTCATTACATAATATGCAGTACCATTCTCCTCGAACACATCGATTATTGAAACTATATTGCGATGCTCAAGCTCCGAAATATTCTGCGCCTCCTTTAGAAACTTGTCAAGATAGCGCTTAACCATCTCACGGCTACCGCTGGTACCTAAAGTCACGTGCGAGGTATCATCGTTACGCTCGCAAAAATCGGCCATGTAGAACTCCTTGATTGCAACCTTACGGCAAGGAGCCTTCTGCTCGGCGAGGTAGGTTATACCGAAACCGCCCTGACCAAGCACTTTCTCAATTCTGTAGCGTCCTCCTTGGAGCTGCGTACCTTGCTTAAGATTCATAGTGTTTTATTTTGTGTTTATTAATGTGGCAGTTACAGCACCACATTCTTTACTGTTATCGGATGATTGAGGAACACCGATGCCTGATCGCCGAACTTTCCACCGGCTTCAGTTGTGCAGAAGGTTGTGGTACCGCCTTTTGTGCAGAGCGCTTCGAGGTTTGTGTGCCTTTCAAGGTACTCCTTGAGCGAAGTGGCTACAGCAGTGCCTTGTGTCAACAGCTTTATGCCTTCGGGTGTATATTTGCGTATCTTCTCTATGAGCAGCGGATAATGGGTGCAGCCGAGTATGATTGTATCTATTTCCGGGTCGCGCTCCAGCAGATTATCGATATGACGCTTCACAAAATAGTCGGCTCCGTCGCAACCGTACTCCCCGGTCTCCACAAGCGGAACCCACATTGGGCAAGCCTCACCGGTCACCTCAATGTCGGGAAAAAGTTTCCTGATTTCAAGCGGATAGGAGAGCGACTTTATTGTACCTTCTGTCGCAAGCACGCCGATATGACGGCTTGCGGTCATGTCACCTACACACTCCACTGTAGGGCGTATTATACCCAACACTCTCCTGCCCGGGTCGATCGAGGGGATATCAATCTGCTGTATCGTGCGCAGAGCCTTTGCCGATGCGGTGTTGCAGGCAAGGATTACAAGTTGGCATCCTTGCCGGAAAAGATACTTCACCGCCTGGCGTGTAAACTCATACACAACATCGAAAGATCGTGTTCCGTAAGGTGTACGGGCATTATCGCCAAGATAAAGATAATCGTACTGAGGAAGCAGTTTCTGAATCTCGTTGTATATGGTGAGCCCGCCATATCCTGAATCAAAGACGCCTATCGGCCCTGCACCTTTCGGGAGTTCAATATAATCATTCATGGCTTTCTGTTGTCTGTTCAGTTACATTTGATTCTGCCTCAACCGCATTGTTCATGTTTTCCTCTTCCTTCAATACATCTTCAACGGCTTTTTCAATAGCCTCATCACTCTTTTCGTCACACTCTGTGACAACCGGGACCGGCTTAACCTTTGAAGGAGTCACCTTGTTTATAACACTCTGTGTGATATTGACACCCACACTGGGGTTTACATACTTGTAAGCGACCTCCTCGGCATTTATCGCATATGCAAGATTGCCTTTGATACAAACAGCCTTCACGGCATCATTCACCTTATTCTCGTAAGGTGCAAAAAGGGAGTCCTTTGCCTCTACAAGCCATTGCTTCAACTGGTCACGCAAGAGCACACTGTTGTCTACCAATTGCTGGAGTTCCTTCTGTCTTTTCCTGAGAATGGGCTCAGGGAAATCCTGCTGACCGTCAAGATATGCTACATAATAGCGTGTCAGCTCCTTCTCGTTACGTTCAATCTCGGCATCACAGCGCTGTTTCAGAAGTTCATACTCATCAACAGCCTTGCGATAACCCGGTATGGCATTCAGGACTTCGCTATGGTAATAATACCCGAACCGGGTCTGCGCCGACATGAACAACGGCGCAAAAATCAACATCAAAAGAATCTTACGCATATTACTGGAAATGATTTGTGGCCAATACCGGAATCTCCGCATGCATGCGGAGCGCTCCATAGCCTCTTAATAAAAAGGTATAGCAGGGGAGTTCTTCCCCTGCTATAATATTTACAAAATAAATTACTTTGCGTTTGCAGGGATACCGAGCTTAGTACGTACCTGTTTTGTAACGTCCTCGCAAAGGGTCTTGCTTACGTAAGGCATACCGCCTGAAAGGTCAAAGATACATACATAACCGCCTTCACGACCTACCACGTCAAGTGCATCGCGGAGCTTTGTCTGGATTGCGACCATCTCCTCCTGCTCTGCTCTTGCAAGATTTGCACTTACCTCCTCGCGGTACTGCATCAGACGCTCCTGCAACTGCATGAGTTCGTCATAACGGCGTTTGAGGATATTTTCAGGAACAGAATCCTTCTGCAACTTCTCGAACTCGGTACCCTTCTTCTCAAGTTCTGTACGCATGCTCTCGAAATCCTTTGTATAAGTTGCCTCAAGGTCCTGAATCTTCTTCTGTGCCTGCTTGAATTCCGGCATAAGCTGTACAAGCTCTGCTGAATTCATGTAACCGAACTTCTGTGCCAACATGCTCATTGGTGCAATAAGCATCAATACAATCAAAATCTTTTTCATCTTTCTTCTTTATTTTATATTAAACATTGATTAATCAAACAAATCACTCGGAGTAACCCAACTTTGTAAGCACCTCACCGCTTATGTCTATTGCAGGGGACGCATATATTATGCTCACAGCCGAAGCACGGTCAATGACCATAGAGTACTTCTTTGCCTCACAAATCTCCTTCACTGCAGTATATATCTCGTCCTGGATTGGTGCCATAAGACTCTCGCGTTTCTTGTAGAACTCGCCCTGAGGACCGAAATATGCACGCTTGAGTTCGCTTGCTTCCTTCTCTTTTGCAAGAATCTCCTCTTCGCGCTGCACACGCTGTTCATCGGAGAGAAAAGCCGACTCGCTCTGGTATTTCTTGTACAGGCTCTCTGCCTCGGCAACAATCTCGTCAACCTCGGCCTGCCAGCGCTTTGACTGCTGGTTGAGCTGTTCGTTGGCACGCTCATATGCCGGAATATTCTTGAGTATATACTCCATGTCTACAAGCGCATACTTCTGCGCCTGGATACCTGTCACTGCAACGCAGAACAGAAAAGCTGTCAAAAATAGTTTTTTCATAATAGTAAGTTTTAAATGTTTAGAATTCCTGTCCCAGTATAAAGTGGAAGTGGCTTCCGCCATACTGTGACGAACCGAATACGTTATCAAATCCATAAGCCCAGTCAAGACCGACAAGACCTATCATCTGCAAGTAGATGCGGACACCCACACCGGCACTGCGCTTGAGGTCGAAGAGGTTGAACTTGGAAGCATCGTTCCATGCATTACCGCCCTCAACGAAGGCAAGTCCGTAGATTGTCGTTGAGTTCTGCAGCATGAACGGGAAGCGGAGCTCAAGACCCAGACGGGTATATGCATAACCCTCCCTGCCATAAGGTGTGAGGCTACCGTTCTCATAACCGCGAAGTGCAATCATATCGGTAGCATAGTTGTATGAGTAACCGCTCATACCGTCACCACCTACATAGAATGTCTCGAACGGAGATTTCTTGTTCCTGTCATAGCTTCCGAGGATACCGAAATCGGCACGGGTAACAAGCACAAGGTTATGCTTGCCCTCTGTGAGCGATGTATATGTCTTGCTACGGAACTTTATCTTGTAGTACTCGATCCACTTGTGCTTCTCGCGCAACTCATCCCTGTAAGAAGGAGAGTTCGGTGTCTTTGCAAGGTTGGCATAGTCCTTACCGTCCCACAATGAATATGGCGGTGTAGCCGATGCCACGAGAGAGAACTCGGAACCTTCACGCGGGAAGAGCGGATTCATCACCGTACTGCGACCGAGCGTAAGTGTAAGGTTCACGTTGTTACAGTTACCGTCGGTAATGAGGAAGTACTGCCAATCCTTGAGCGAATAGAGCTGATAGTTCAACTCTGCCGAAAGGGTGAAGTTGTCGTCGGGCCACTGCAGACGGCGTCCCCAACCTACTGACACACCATACATCTTTATATATTTGTCGGGGTCATAGTATGAAGAGACATTGTTGTATCCATAACCGTTATAATTACCGTAACCGTAGAGGTAGTTGGTGTAGTTGTTGTAATATGCCGAATTGTAGTAACTGTCGGCAACGTCGGTCTGTATTGACATGAAGGCAGATACAGAGAATGAGTTCGGACGCTTACGGCCAAACCATGGGTCGAAGAACGAGATACTGTACGACTGGTAGTAACGGCCGTTGGACTGCGCACTCAATGTCAGTGTCTGGCCGTCGCCCTGTGGAATGATACCGCGGCGCAAAGCCTTCTTCTTAAAGAGATTGCGCATAGAGAAGTTCGTGAACTTGAGCGAGAGCTTACCGATGACACCGGTCTGTCCCCAACCTGCAGACACCTCAATCTGGTCGCTGCTCTTTGACTCCAGTTTCCAGTTCATGTCAACCGTTCCGTTCTCGGGATTAGGCACAACACCAGGGTCAATTGATTCAGGGTCAAAATGTCCCATGTTGGCTATCTGACGGAATGATCGTTCAAGCGCATCCATGGAGAACATGCTGCCCGGCAATGTGTAGAGTTCGCGACGCACGACCTCTTCGTAAAGACGGTCGTTACCGCTGATTGTCACACGGTCGATTGTCGCCTGCACGCCCTCGACTATACGCAGTTCAAGGTCCACAGAGTCATTCTCGACACGCGCCTCGGTAGGTATCACATTGAAGAATACATATCCCTCGTTGAAATAGAGGTTCTTGACCGCATCCTCATCGAAGAGCAGACGGTCCTCAAGTTCTTTCTGGTTATATACGTCACCTGCCTTCAGGCGGAGAGCGTAATCAAGATAAGCAGTAGAGAAGACACTGTTGCCCACCCACTTGATACTGCGTATGTGGTACTGGTTACCCTCCTCTATTCCAAGATAGATATCTACGCTCTTGTCGTCATACATGACCACACTGTCCTTGACAATACGCGCGTCACGATATCCATGCTTGTTATAACGCTCGATGATTTTCTCCTTATCCTCGGCATAACGTTCCTCGGTGAACTTCTTTGAACGGAATAGTGCATGCCACAGGTTGTCGATACGGGTCTTCTCGCGCGTCTTCTTCATGGCATACTTCACCTTCTTCTCAGAGAGAGCCTTTTCACCTTCTATATATATACGGTGTACTTTTATCTTGCCCTTCTTGTCAATATCGACATCCACAATCACACGGTTGTCACCTGTAACATCGGGACGCTGGGTCACCTTGATTTCGGCATTCTTATAACCCTTGTCATCGTAATAGTTCTTGATGATTTTTGTTGCGCGGTCAATGATATCAGGAGTAATCTGGTTGCCTTTGATGATTCCGATCTTCAGTTCAAGGTCCTCCCTTTCGCCCTTCTTGACACCATTGATGTTCAGTTGAGACACACGGGGACGCTGTTTCAAAGCGATTCCGATATATACCTTGTCACCAACAATACTGTCGGCTGTTATCACTACATCCTCAAAGAGACCATGCTTCCAGAAACGCTTGATTGCGTCGGTGACCGCATCGCCAGGAACAGCAATCTCATCCCCGACCGAAAGACCGGAAAGACCTATCACCACAGCCGGTTCAAGATTATCCACACCGGAGAGGTTAATGCCGCCAATGGTATATTTGGGCGGATTGTTGGTATAAAGGATTGTCGGCTTTACAATCTTTTCCTGCGCAGACACTGCTGCCACAGAAAAAATTGCCATCATCAAAAACAATACTCTTAAAAGCGGAAAATATCTCATCTCTATAATTGTACTCTTCAAATTACTTGTTCATTATCACAGCAAGGCGCAATCACGCTTTATTTCCCTCCTCGACCTGTTCGCCTGTCAAACCATAGCGGCGTTGACGGTGCTGGTACTCATATACAGCCTTCAGCAGTTCGTTGTTGTCAAAATCGGGCCAAAGGACATCGGTAAAGTAAAGTTCGCTGTATGCGGCCTGCCAAAGGAGGAAGTTGCTCAAACGTACCTCCTTGCCTGTACGTATCAGCAAATCGGGATCGGGCATGAAATTAGTTGCCAACGATGCCGAGATTGCCTTTTCGTCAATATCCTCAAGAGCAATTTCGCCTGCGGCAACCTTGCCTGCCAACGATCGCACAGCCTCGGTCATCTCCCACTTGGACGAATAGCTCAATGCAAGCACAAGTGTAAGCCTGTCGTTGTTCGCCGTACGTGCCATACATGCATCAAGGCGTTCACGTATATTCTCGGGCAACTTGCTCATGTCACCGATTACCCTGAAACTCACATTGTTCTTTACAAAAATTTCCTCCTCGATAGATTCGAACAACAAGGTCATCAATGCAGCCACCTCGGCAGCAGGACGGTTCCAGTTCTCGGTAGAGAAGGTGTAGAGGGTAAGATACCTCACTCCCAACTTTGCGGAGTTCTCTACAAGTTTGCGCACCGCATCGGCACCTGCCTGATGCCCGAAAGAGCGTTCCTTGCCATGAAGTTGTGCCCAGCGACCGTTACCGTCCATGATTATGGCGATATGCTGAGGTATATTGTTCTTATCTATCTTATCTGTGTAATCCATAGCCACTTTCTAATTATTGCATTTCCTGTATTTAGGAGACAAATCATATGTTACCGACACGGACAGGAACGAATAGCTGTCCTTGTTCTTGAACCCGCTGCCTTTTATGCCATACGGGTCATTCAGTATCGGGGCTGTTTCCCTTGTCACGTCAAGATCATCACTCAACGTAAAACGCAACGAGAGTTCGCACCCGACATTCAGGCGAGGGGCAATCTTGTACTTCACTCCTATGCCGACAGGCATATTCAATGTAAACACATTGTCGGCCGGTTTCGGAGCAAAGGTCATGCCTGCACCTGCAAATATATATGGCGAAAAGCGCTTTGTGGTCTTGTAGCCGCTTCCGTCGCCATAGGCAAAGAAATGGCACTCGAACTGTGCGCCCAAATCGTACAGAGTACGGGAGAACTTCACATCACCGCCCGGAAACCTGTTGTCAAAGTCGGCAGTATTGCCCGAAATCCTTGCTACGGCAAGATTCGCCTTGACAGCCATCCTCGGGTTTATGTTGTAACGTCCCACAACGCCACCCATGATATTTATATTGTTCATGAATGAATGATAGTTGGCATCGCCATAATAGCTGCTGCCGCCCAGCATCACTCCCACTTCGTAACGGTACTCCAGGTTATCGGCCTTAACATTGCCTGCCGAGCACAACATCATTGCACCCAAAAGCACTGCTTTAACCAATCCAAAACCCTTCATACTGCACAAAATCATTTTATTGTCATCAAACCGCCGGATCAAATCCCGGCAGACATCACTTCTCAAAACCCAAACGGTTGAGTATACCTCTCCACACACCACCGTTCTCTCCCGAATTTATTATCCAGATATGGTTTCTTGCATCAACAGCCACTGCAAACTGCGAGTTGTCACCAAGCAACTCCTCGGGCAGGTGCTGATAGGGGTCACTCAGCGGTCTCCATACAATTCCATTGTCCTTTGACACGTAGAATGAACTGAAAGCATCACTCTCCACGCCATTCACTTTGCCCGCACCGCCGAATGCATAAAGGAAATTGTCATATCTCACTACAGAGAGACCTGCCAACGACGGGCATGGGAATGCGTTGCCAACATTGTTATAGCATGTCCACCTCTCCTCGGTAGAGAGTCTGCTCCACACCGTTGCATCACCTTCATTTGCCTCATCGGCATAACCCACAAGCATGTATCGTATGATACCCTTATTGTGGCTGAGCGGATACGATGCTATTGATACACCATAAAGGGGGAATCCCTCGGGAAGCGCCCCTGCAGGAGTGAAAGAGAGACCGTCGGTAGAGCAAAGAATGCCTTGATCGCCGGCAATCCAAAGTTTCTGTTCCTCATCCGACACACCAACAATCGCCACGGCACCTGTTCCAGTTGCCACAACACTCCATTGCACGGCATCCGAAGAAGAGTAGACATTGCCATCGGCTACAGCATAGAAGTTGTCGCCGAAAAGTTGCATTGTAGCCAAGGCTGTCGCAGGCAAGCCTGTAACATCGCTTACGTTCCATGAAGGCACACCGATGATTTGTGTTGTAGCCACAGCGACAGTTCCATCGGCCTTTGTGCCGAAAAGATACATCACACCGTCACGCTCAAGAGCACGTACCGGCCCGACACCTTCTGCCGCCGGATACTTCTGCCACTCCATCATTTCCGGGTCAACCTGATGCACATTGATTGAAACGGTATAATCCTTGTAATACGATGCATCTGCCGAATATATACGCATCTTGCGTGGTGATGTAAAGTCTATCGAATCGGTTGAACTGAAATGCTCATACGTCTCGGTACTGTCGACATATATCGATGCAACACCGGAGACCCCCATGTATGCAACCACCTTTGAGACATCAGTCGCATAAGGCAAAGAGTCATTGTTGTAAACCTCGCCTGCAAGCTGGTCAATGGTAAAGGCAACATTATCGAAAGAGACGGTCCTCACGACGGTCGTATCCTTGCCATCAGCTGTAAAAGAGGGATACTCCGACTTGATATTTCCTAGCTTGAACGACTTTATCATCGCGTATGGCGAGAGTTCATAATTCTCATCATCGCTGCTGCCGCAAGAGACAGTAACGAAAAGCATTGAGAATAGTGCAAAATATATTGCTGTGATCTTTTTCATAGATTCCAATCTTCTGTTTCGTGTTCAAAATGTATGCATACGCATAACCACTTTATGCATTCAACTTACAAAATTAGCAAGATTTTTTGGTTTATGCGCCAAATCGCGCGCAAATTATAATATTTTTAAACTAATTAGGGTGATTTTAATGACATTTAGCACAAACAGCCACGTTTTTGGACAGGAACAAGAGGAGAAGATGATGACGACACCGCACAAAATCTGCAATGACAGGAATGGAAGCAGAACTGAGCTGCATGTATACTACACCCTTTCGAAAAGAGCTATTTCATTGCCGGCAAAGAAGAACCTTTCCGTTTCACGGGCATTGTTCAAAGAGGGTGCAGCTACACCACCACTGAGGGTGATTGAATGATTGGTCTCCACCCTGGCAACATCCCATGCTCCGGAAGAGATAAATGAATCCAGCAAAGATGCCCCACCCTCGACAAGAAGGCTTCCGACACCACGCTTGTGGAGATAATCGAGAATCTGAGGAATGATATCAGACGAGAAGTCAAGCAGAACCTGTTCAACTTTTTTACCATTGCATAGAACCACGTCAGCATCCGTAAAGCATACCGTAGGCAACGAACCATCAAAGAGCTTCAGAGAAGCCGGCAATTTGCCTTTTCTGTCGATGACAAGTCTCAAAGGAGCACGTCCTGCCCAATGGCGGATATCAAGGGAGGGATTGTCGAGCAAAGCTGTACGTGTACCCACAATTATGGCATCATGCATGGCACGGAGTTTATGCACGGCAACCTGTGACACGCTATTGGAAAAACGCACGGGAGTACCGCCGTCACGCAAACTGTCAATAAAACCGTCGGCACTCTGTGCCCATTTGAGTGTGACCGCAGGACGTTTGCATGTATGGTATGTAAAGAATGCACGGTTCAGGCAGCGACTCTCGCTCTCCAGCACACCCACTACAACTTCTATGCCGGCATCACGCATACGTGCTATTCCGCCACCGTTCACCTGGGCATTGAAATCGGTTGTCGCAATCACCACACGTGGTATACCGCGCGAGATTATCAGGTCGCAACACGGGGGTGTCTTTCCGTAATGGGAACAAGGTTCAAGGCTGACATAAATCGTTGAACGGCTGAGCAATGGAATATCCTTAGCTTTAACTGAATTCACCGCATTCACCTCGGCATGCGGTTCGCCGGCCCTTATATGATAACCTTCGCCAATGATTCTTCCGTCACAGACAATCACCGCCCCCACCATAGGATTGGGAGAAGTGCTTCCTGCGCCACATGCAGCAAGTTGCAGGCAACGTCGCATGTAGAGTTCATCTGCCACGGGAAAAGTGTTCATTTGTAATGATATTTTACCAAACTATCAAAAACTCAAAGGATATCTGCCGGTGCGAAGATACAAAAATTGGCATGTAGTGCAAAACGAATCAAGGGATATTCCTTTCAAGAGTAACGATAACCAGCTCGCTGGGAACGCAGAAACGGGCCTTCTTGCGCGACGTTCCCACACCGTTTGTAGTTATCACCACTGCACCGTCAGCGGTTTCGTTCATGCCGCTGAGGAAGCGGTTGCCATAAATGCTGTTCTTTACCGGTGCATAAAGGCCGAAAAGGTTCACCTGTCCGCCATGGGTATGGCCCGAAAGTACAAGATCCGCTGTAGTAGAAGATCGCTCCGCATAATCGGGAGTATGTGCAAGCATCATAACGAAAGCATCCTGAGGCAATGCCTTGCATGGATCGGCATCAAGGGAATCGAATGAAAAACTGTCGTTTATACCCACAACATACATTGACGCACCTTCATCTGCTATTACAAAAACGCTGTCCTCAAGCAGCAGCACACCATTTCTCTGCATTGCCTGAGCAACCAGACCCTTGTTATTCCTTTCATGGTTTCCCCACACGGCGCATGTTCCGAACCGGGTCTCTACAGTTCCCAAAGCATCAAAAAGCACACCAACGGAATCATTGTCAGTAACATAATCGCCGCCAAGCAGCAATATATCGGGTTCTTCCCGGTTCAGGCAGGCTACCAGTTTGGACAGACGGCTTTCCGAGAAAAGACTTGGATAATGAAGGTCGGAGACAAAGGCCACCTTGAAGCCATCGAACTGCGCCGGTACCTCCTCGCTCTCTATCGTATATCTTTTTACCCTGCCAACGCCATTCCCGGAGAGGGTTGCACAAGACGAAATCAGCAGCATCACTGCTGCCGACAACATTATTGCCTTTAACGGGAACATGCCATGTCTCATAGCGTCAATCCTTCTCTATGAGAACTGTTGCATATGCCGTAATTCCCTCTTTACGTCCCTCAAAACCAAGTTTTTCGGTTGTAGTTGCCTTGATTGAAAGAGAATCAGGGTCAATTCCAAGCACCGATGCCATTACCTGTTGCATTTCGGATATGTGAGGATTGAGTTTTGGTGCCTGTGCTGCAACAGTGGAATCGATATTGTTGATTCTATATCCTTTCGCCTCAAGGAGTTCACCGGTACGGCGCAGAAGTATCTTGCTGTCGATATTCAGAAATCCGTCAGATGTATCAGGGAACTGGAAACCGATGTCGCGCAAGTTGGCAGCACCCAGCAATGCATCGCATATTGCATGAATGAGCACATCGGCATCGGAGTGCCCCGCGAGGCCATACTCATAAGGAATCTTAACACCACCTATCCACAGGTCACGATTCTCCACGAAACGGTGAACATCTATTCCGAAGCCTACTCTAATCATATTCCGTGTCTTTTAAATTCTTGAGTTCAACTTATAAATGCAACTTTTTGGGTGCGGATAATAAGCAATAAAAACATTTATTTTTCAGAGAGGAAAGAGAGACAATGTCCCCCTTTCTCTCACTCTGAATGGATAAAGTTTGCTATCTTTGCTTTAA
>JAFQEZ010000090.1 GCA_017398805.1 Bacteroidaceae bacterium
ACAAACCTCGGAATGCTATCATGTACCTAATATATCGATTGGATTTGGAAAAGAACAAGTCCTTGTGCCTGAAATAGTCGTTAAAACAGGTAATAGTACTAATGCTATTGTTGAATACGAGGGTAATTTAGGGTTAAAATCCTTGATGCTTTTTAGTAAAGTACGATTTAATTTGGTGGATTTTGTATTAACTACATCGAAATAAAACTCAGAATAATTGCATCTATCTACTAGTATAGCAAAAGTTATACAATGGCGACTGCCCAAATGGGTGGTCGCCATTACTATATATCGCAAAAACACACTTTTATGGCGGTGCAAAAGCATATTTGGGATTTTCTGCTTAACTTTGCATTTAGTATGAAGGATTTATATAAAAAAATAGTTTCATTTTTATTGATTCTGCTTGCGTTTAATATATCTTCAAATGCACAGAATGTAGATTTGTCTTCAGTTGATGAATTTCTTAATATAACTGCTCTTCTCAAAAATGGAGAGGAAGTCAATATGGAACAATGGAATCAGCTTGATAGCTCTGCAGCATATTCTCTATTTTCAAATTCCAAAGACAATTCTATTCCCAATATAGTGAAGGCTGTTATGCTGGATATTTTTGGATGTTCTGACAGCAAGGGACAAACCCAAAATGGCAGCTTGCTTGAGACATCCGTTAGAGAAAACTATGAAGACATCAAGAAAAATTATTCCGAAATAAGGAAATTCCGTGATAATTATGATTTCGAATACTTGATTTCAAATGCAAAATTCAGATTACAAACTTTTTTAGGATGTGAACAGTTGGATGCATCTGTTAAATGGAGGCCGGTGTATTTTTTCTTCTTGAGCCAAGACGGAAAAGAATTGGATAATGCTATCGTCCTTGATTTAAATTTGATTTATAAAATGACTGAAGAGGAGAGAATCAATCTTCTTGCTCATGAGTTTTTCCATGTATACAGGGCACATTTTGAGCATCACGAATTCAATTATGCAAATGACATCAACTTTGTGATTGATATGATAGCAAATGAGGGGATAGCTGACCAAATCGACAAATATATGGGCTATGACCAATATTTTTCGAATTTTGGTAAATCTAAAGAACTTGCCAGCGAATTCAAGCAGTTATACAATAACGCTCCAAAAGATATTGAATATTTACAGACAACGATCGCTCAATATGCAGCAAATCAGATAGACAAGGATACATGCATTGACAGACTCATTGGCATTTGCAAATACAACGGTCATGCCCTTGGCTTTTATATCTCCAATCAAATCATCAAAGCCGGATTAAGGGATGAAATGATAAAAGAATTTCATAATCCCTATGAATTCTTCAGATTATATAGCTTGACTCTACCTAAGGATGAAAAGGCTTCATTAAACGATGATTTTCTCCTTTTCTTAAAAGCAGAAACCGAGCAATATTATTAATTGCAAAATTCAGCAAGATATGTTCACTAACTTTTGCATAGTCATACATATAATCGGCAATCTGCCATCGATGATTATTTAAAAGATTATTTGAACACTATTCAATGATATACAATCAATAGCGACCGCTTATTATGAGTGGTCGCCATTACTATTCATCCTGAACAAAGTGAACCAACGGTCGATGCCCGGATGGGCCAAAGTCAAGTATCTCCATAGATGCTTCGCTACGCTCAAGCATGACAACCTTACGGTTTCCCACATAAGCTTCCGCAAAACCTTTCCGCTTTCACCTTTCAGTTTTCAGTTTTCACCTTTCACCTTTCAGTTTGAAAAGGGGTACTTCTTTTTTTTTGCAAAAAAGAAGTACCCCTTTTCACAAAGAGATACTTCCAACATTTACTAAACAACTAAGAAAAAACTATACTATCATAGTGCTTTCCTCAAGCACTATGCAAATATATCCACAAAAAATTTACAAAGCAAAATAAAAACGCAATTTTATTTTGTTTTTGCAGATTTTTTCAACGATTCTCCGGTTTTGGACAACAAATGGAAAATGCAGACATACTACTACGCTGCTGTCAGGGCTATTTCACCAGAGTCTGTGTCTCTCGAAATGACGTGCGACAAAAGTAGTGAAATAGATAAGGGCGGCAACCACCAATATAGCACTGAAGGCAAAGCTGCCGGAGTAGCCGTTGACCGACAATGCGCCACCAAGGAGCATTCCTGCGCCTATGCCAACATCCCAACCGGTGAGGTAAGTTGCATTTGCCGTTGCTCTTCTTGAATTGGGTGCCATGTTGATGAAGAGTGTATTGAAAGCCGGGAAAATAGTTCCGAAACCATAACCTATGAGAAATGCCGACAGGAAATAGACGACATATCCCAAACCGATATTGAAACCGCAAGCCAAGGAAAGCATCGCCTCACCTGTTACACCAACAAGGGCTATGGCAATACCTCGTGTGATGGTTGGGGTTATGAACCCTTTATCCACCTGTTTCCCTGATATCAGACGCGATACAATGAGCCCTGCACCCTGTATTGTAAAGAAGACCCCTACCCCATGTTCGATACCCACTTCGGCTGCATAAATGGCAATATAACTCGATGTCATTCCGTATGGAATTGCAAGCATGAAGAATGCCAAGGAGGCTGGAATGCCTTCGAAAAGCAGGAAGCGGTCGGCAGAGAACATTTTTCCGCAGCGGTCGAGAGGCTGACGGAACTTCACCTTGACAAGCGATGCAAGAATGCAGCCTATAACAGCTGTAATGAGTGCTGCCACAAAGAGAAGTGTGTAGTTTCCATCGGAAATGATAAAGAGTCCTGTCATGGGACCGAACGCCATGGCAAGGTTATTCGTAACACCGAAATAACCGAGTCCTTCTCCACGGCGCGACGAGGGCATGATATCGATTACAAGGGTATTTCCGGTTGTATTCAATGCCCCGAATGCGAAACCATGTATCACGCGGAGCAGTATGAACAGCATTATATCGGAAAAGACGAACAGATAGCCCACAAACGAGAGGGCAAAAAGAGTATACGATATAAGGTATACTCGTTTGCGTGGAAACATATCGGCAATAAAGCCTGCAAACGGACGTATGCATAGCACGGCAACAACATAGCACGAAAGCACTAGCCCGACCATGCTCTCATCTATACCGAAGTTATCGACAAGGTAAAACGGAAGTGTAGGAACAAGAAGGAAGAAGGAGAAGGCTGTGAGGAAATTCGCCAGGCACATGAGTATGTAGCTTGGTGTAAAGAGTCTCTCTTTTACTGAATTTTCCATTTTTTTCATAATCATTGGTTCTTAATTAGCGTGAGTTCGATATAACATATTATACTGAATTATCGCATATTTGTCATTTTTCGGGCAAGCCCTCAACAACACGTCTGAACGAATGTGAAGAATCTCTTATTTCGCGATATTTTTGAGATCCCTCGTCGCTGCGCTCTTTCGGGATGACAGATTCACGATTCGGTTGAACTTATATCGAACTCACGTTAATTATCATAGGGCGTCATAAAGAGATGTTTCGCTACGCTCAACATGACAAGCTGAGACACAGCAATGAAATCCGCCGATGTCTTTATATTCTTCGTTTCAATCGGGACGGGAATGTGACAACTGCATATATAGATAGTACCACCAGTATGTACGTCCGAACTCCTTGCGTACATAGTTGTTCCTGACAAGCGGTTCGTCATATCCGGACTCGATTTCGCGGAGTTTATCGAACTTTTTAAAAAGGGTATCACTTGAGAGTTCAAGCTTGAAATCCTTATCGAACCTGGAGACAAGCAGAAGCGCCTCGCGGTAATGTTTTGGAAGGTTATCGGCTTTATAATCTCCATAAAGTGCTGCGAGTTCATCCTTGAAGTCGGGCAGTCGTTTATCGAGCAGGAGTGCATTCAGATAGTATTCCCTTGCTACTTTACCGACGGAATCGGTATGTGCTGCACGCTTGAGGAAATCCACTGCATTTTCGTTCTTGGCAGGCTTGCAGCCAATTAAGGTATAGACGCTGTCGGGGAGCAATGCCGATGTCTGCTTGAGGCCGGGCAGTAATCCTGCAGAACCATAAAGCTGAGGATATTCGAACAGGCGTTCTCCAAGAAGACCATTCTTCGCCATCACATATGCACGCATGGAGGTGAGTTCGGGAGAAGCATCGAGTGATTTATACCCGACCTTAAGCGCACCTTCAACATCACCCTTTTTATAACGTGACATGAGCAGGGCCTCCCTCTTGAAATTCTCCTCGCTGTTGGACAATATTCCCGTAATGCAGAAAATAAAGACAAACAACATGAGATTGCGCCATATTATTCTGTTTGCACTCATTGTTATGTTCTTAATCTTCTCGAACAGCAGACGATGAAGCACAAAAGCAAAGGCTACATATACGGAAATTCCAATAACGAAGATGATTATCCAACCGATACATGACCAACCGCCTACATATATTGAGCGGTCGATATCGGTGACAAACGCAAGAATGAGCGCTGAGGGCAGATAGGCCATTGCTGTCCATTCTCGGCGGAACTTTGCGAAACGGTTGAGCCACAAAGCAAGAAGCGTAAGCACCAGCGAGAGTAAAGCTGCGACAAGATAGCCGTTATAGTCGAGCTTGCCCGTTGCCACATGGTCATAAAAAGCCTCCAGAAGAGGAGATTGGTAAACCGCCACAAACAGAAAGGCAAACAACGCAAAGAGAGTGGCACAGATATATGCCACTACCCTTTGCAGACGTATCTCTTCTTTTCCTCTCATCGGTACCGGGGTGTTTATTCCTTATTCTTCTTGAGCACAAGTGCTGTACGTGCCGGCAGATAGAGTAAGAGCCAACCCTTCTTGCGACGTGCATGGAGCTTGTCGTACTGTGTAAAGTGGGTCTGTGTCTCATCCACAAGCGAATTGCCGCCGAAACGGGCATTGTCGGTATTCAGTACAATATTGTATGAGCCCTCGGGTACCAGCAGACCATAATCGGTGAACGAACGGTCGTGACTGAAGTTGAACACGAAGATAAGGTCCTTGCGTGAGAATGCCAGCACCTGGTCACCGTCATTGTGCCATATCTCCTGAACCGGACGGTTCTGGAAGTTGCGGACATCACCTACAAGTTCTATCATAGCCTTGTCAAACTCACCAAGGAGAGTATAGTTGTAGTTTGGATTATCGACCAAACTCCACTGACGGCGGGCATATTTGTGACTCCATCCGTTACCCTCGCGTGGGAAGTCTATCCACTCGGGATGTCCGAACTCGTTACCCATAAAGTTGAGATAACCACCGTTGATGGTAGAGAGGGTCATGAGGCGGATCATCTTGTGCAATGCGATACCTCGTGATACCATATATGTCTCGTCACCACGGTTGAAGTGCCAGTACATATCGGAGTCGATAAGACGGAAAATGATTGTCTTGTCGCCCACAAGCGCCTGGTCATGGCTCTCGGCGTATGATATTGTCTTCTCGTCCTTGCGACGGTTGGTGAGTTCCCAGAAGATTTCCGAGGGTTTCCAGTCCTCGTCCTTGCGTTCCTTGATAATCTTGATCCAGAAGTCGGGGATATTCATAGCCATACGGTAGTCGAAGCCGTAACCGCCGTCCTCTATCGGTGCTGCAAGACCCGGCATACCAGACACTTCCTCGGCAATTGTTATCGCCTTGGGGTTAACCTCGTGGATGAGGCGGTTTGCCAATGTAAGGTAGCAGATTGCATCACCGTTCTGACCTAAATTATAATAGTCACCATAGCCGCAGAATGCCTCGCCGAGACCGTGGCTGTAGTAAATCATTGATGTTACACCATCGAAACGGAAACCGTCGAACTTGAACTCCTCAAGCCAATATTTACAGTTGGAAAGGAGGAAGTGCACGACCTCGTTCTTGCCATAATCGAAGCAGAGTGAATCCCATGCACTGTGAATACGCTTGTCATCACCGTAGAAATATTGCGCCGGATCACCGTCAAGCAGACCAAGACCTTCGTTCTCGTTCTTTACTGCATGTGAGTGTACAAGGTCCATGATTACGGCAATGCCCATGCCATGAGCAGCATCGATAAGTTCCTTCAACTCCTCGGGAGTACCGAAACGTGAGGATGCAGCAAAGAAGCTTGATACATGGTATCCGAAACTGCCGTAATAAGGATGCTCCTGTATAGCCATTATCTGAATGCAGTTATAACCGTCGGCAGCAATACGTGGAAGGACTTTCTCGCGGAACTCGGCATATGTACCTACCTTCTCCTCTTCCTGCGCCATACCGATGTGGCACTCATAAATAAGCAGCGGTGTACGCTTGGGGACGAACTTCTTGTTCTTGAACTGATACTCCTGTTCGGGAGCCCACACCTGTGCACTGAATATCTTTGTAGCATCGTCCTGCACTACCCTGCGCACCCATGCGGGAATGCGCTCTCCACAACCGCCTTTCCAGTAGACCTTCATCTTATAGTGCTGGCCGTGGGCAAGTGCCTTCTTGGGCATCCTGCGTTCCCAAACACCACCGGGCAACTGCTTTAACTCATATTCGGGACGCTCTTCCCAGTTGGAGAAGTCACCGATGAGCACAATCTTTGTTGCATTAGGTGCCCACTCACGGAAAATCCATCCTGACGAGGTCCTGTGAAGACCAAAATAGAGATAACCGGAAGCAAAACTCGACAGAGTCTGTCGGCCGTTCTTTGTAAACTCTTTCTCTCTCTGGAGAAAATAACGGTGGCGTCCCTCGATACTCAGGTTATAGGGAGCCAGATAAGCATCGCGTTCTACAAGTTTCAGCATAATTGTAAAATTTTGAAGCGTTATAGTTAATTATATATTTTCTTTTGTCAGGTAAGTCAGATTGCGACCTTGACAACAATCTTCTTGAGTGCCACAGGAGTAATTGCCGGGGCATGTCCATCCTGGGGAAAGAAGACCACAAACTGGTCATTCTTCACATTGAAATAGTCCCTTGCCGCAAGTTCCGTACCATAAAGGGCAGCATCGTCTGCCTCGACATACGCAGGTTCGGGAAGTTCGTCAAGTGGCGTATATCCCATCACCTCGTCACCTGAAATAGGAATCTGGATATCGATATAACGGCGATGGATTTCCAATTTCGCCTCCTCTTTTGCCTTAGGCTGCACTTCCATGACATTTGCATATACAATGTCACCGCAAATCTCATTCCTGCCAAGCGGAAGACTCTTGAGATCGCTGTTCTGTATAAACTCTATTGCCTTTGCAAAATTAGGATTCAAAGCCTCATAGGCCTTAAGGTTCTTCAATGAATCTAAAATCATCTCGGTATGTTTTTATTTGATTTTACTTCCTGAACTATATATACACTCCTGGATTACCTTCCCGTTTTTGTCTTTGACTATAAACTTACCGTTACGCGCACCTTTCTCAAAAGTACCTTCGTAACATTTGCCGCCGGCATCCTCGGCAACACCGGCTCCATGCTCAAGGCCGTTGACAAATCCACCTTTATATTTAATGCCATTGCTGCGACGCAGCACTCCACTACCGTGCATCATATCATCCTGCCATTCACCTTCATATACATCACCGTTGGCCCAAATGTATTTTCCCTTGCCATGACGCTTTCCATTATTCCATTTGCCATCATACTTGGCACCGCCGGGAAAGATCATTACTCCTTGGCCATGACGTTGACCCATCTTGAAATGGCCTTCATAATAAGATCCGTCGGCAAACGTATACTTGCCATGACCTTCGAAATTACCGGCCTTGAAAGTACCTTCATATGACTCTCCGTTCGCAAACCTGAGATGTCCGTGCCCATCATAAAGATCATTCAGCCATATACCTTCATAAACGAGCGCACTGTCGGCAGCGACAAACACGCCTTTGCCCGAACGCACACCATTATTGAATGTTCCTGTATAACGGCTGTTGTCGGGCCAGATGTATACACCCATTCCGTGACGCTTGTCACCTTTCCACTCACCATTATACGAGGAACCGTCGGTAAAGAAATAACTGCCCGATCCGGAACGTTCATCCTCGATCCATGTACCGGAATATACATCGCCTCCGGGATATATCATCTTGCCATATCCATGTTGGAAATTATCTTGCCAACTACCATCATAAAGGGAACCGTCCGAGAAATGGTATACACCTTTACCATGCTGTTTACCGTTCCTGAACTCACCTTCATATATTTCGCCGTCACTAAAGCGGTATTTTCCTTCTCCATGCCACAATCCTTTCTGGAACTCACCCTCATAAACATCGCCATTCTTGTATATTGCCTTGCCTTTACCATGAGGGCGTCTGCCTTTCATTTCCCCCACATAAACGGTACCGTCCTTGAGTGTCACTGACTTGATTTCACCTTTCTTGACGGGATCTGCTTCTGACGCTTTTTCCGAAGCCTCTTTTTTCAGAAGATTGCCTAAGGGAGAAAATCCATCCTTGATGGCATCGGTGAAAGATTGGGCTGAAGATGGACCGAATGTCAACAGCAAGAAAAGTGTATAAATTGTACGTTTCATCATATCCAAAACAGTTAAATCCAAAGCCGGGAACATGTCTAAAGCAACACACCGCACACTTTGCACTATTTACAAAGATAATAACAAAGTCGAAAAACTACAATTATAGAATGTATATTTTAGAAAATTTAAACAAAGAATCATTGAAAAGAGAACTTTGAGAAACTGTTTGAATCGATATCGCCAGTTTTTATATATACAAAATATGATGCTAATTTATTCTCGGAAGCAACAAAAAAATCTCTGCTTCACAGAACAAGCCATAAAGCAGAGATTAAACAAGACGTATTCAAACCACTATTAAACAAAGAAATAAGAAGACACCATTACTATGACAAAGAGAGCAAGCATGACCTTGTCACCAATATGCCACTTACGTTCATTCACCGGAAATGCAAGTTTGGCTCTCTTGGAATTGAAAATGAACAGAAGGATTACAACGGGAATCGGAAGGTTCACAGCAAGCATTCCTGCAATAGCCGAAAGACCGTTAGGCCACAAAAGTACTGCTATATAAACCCAGAGTAGTATCATCATCACCGAAAATGAGACAGCAGAACCTATGGTGTATTTGGATTTATATTTGGCTTTTTCCGCAACATCATATGCAGAGAAGGCCACAAAAAGCACCAGAATCAAAGGTACAATCTTGAAATTTAAAAACAGACGTATTGCAGAAAACGCATAAATGAAGCAGATCAACAATGTTAGTACACGCAAAAAGAAGAAAAGCCAACCTCCTACCTCAGCATTCACTTCTACTCCATTCAATTTTGAATCAACAGAATTTGTTTTAGATACTTTCTCCATATTACATATTTTTTTAAATTAAACATTCTTGATTTCGAGTGCAACGCCGCATCGATTTCTGTTGCAAATATACTGCAGTATTCATTAAATACCTAAAACAACATGTTGCAAAAGCACAAAAACTCACTAAAAGCATTTTTGCAACACTATGTAAAGCACATTCTCGCAACATATACATAGAATAACCATTAAAAACATTGCAGATGACAAAAACAGGAGTTCTATTTTCACCTTTGATTTTCAACAAGTTATTAAAGAGGTGAAAAAAAAGTTTATTTTTTCTCAAAAAAATCACTGAAAAAATTTGCCGGTTTAAAATAAAGCAGTACCTTTGCAACGCGTTAAGGCAATGCGCTGTTAGCTCAGTTGGTAGAGCAATTGACTCTTAATCAATGGGTCCAGGGTTCGAGTCCCTGACGGCGTACAAAACGGAGAAAGATATCTTTCTCCGTTTTTTTATTCCAAGAAAATTACGGAATGCGGGCCGCTCAACTTGGGTCAGTAGCAAAGGCCCTTTTGGCCCAACGTAAAAAGTTGAGGGGTAAAAAATAAATGTTTATTTTTGCTGTCAATAAATTTCAAAGACTATGCAAAAAGAGGCTCAACGTAAATAACAGGAGAGATGCCGGATCCGGCATCTCTCCTGTTATTTACAAATACAAGCAATTACTTTGCTATAATAAGGTAATAGTTCTTCTTACCCTTCTGAACAAGGATATACTTGTCATTGAGAAGGTTCTCAACGTTGATTACCTGGTCAAACGCCGCGAGCTTCTCCTTATTGACAGAAACTCCGCCACCTTGCACGAGTTTACGCATCTCGCCTTTGGAAGCAAAGATTGCAGCCATCTCTGTAGTGAGGTCGACAGCCTTGACACCCTCTACAAGAGCATCGCGTGACACCTCGAACTGAGGCACGCCGTCGAACACAGCGAGCAAGGTATCCTCATCAAGTGAGCGCAACGCATCTGTAGAAGCATTGCCGAAGAGTATATTCGATGCCTCTACAGCCTTATTGTACTCCTCCTCGCCATGAACAAGCAATGTAACCTCCATTGCAAGACGCTTCTGCAACAGGCGCATATGAGGAGCCTGGGCATGCTCAGCAACAAGAGCCTCTATCTCCTCGCGGCATATTGAAGTGAATATCTTGATATACTTCTCGGCATCCTCGTCGCTGACGTTCAACCAGAACTGATAGAAACGGTAAGGTGAAGTATAACGCTTGTCGAGCCAGATATTACCCTGCTCTGTCTTGCCGAACTTCTTGCCATCGGCCTTTGTTATGAGCGGACATGTGAGAGCAAAGACCTCGTTGCCCGACATCTTACGTATCATCTCGGTACCGGTTGTGATATTTCCCCACTGATCGGCACCTCCAAGCTGCAGTTTACAGCCGTGAGTCTCATTAAGGTGAACATAGTCATAACCCTGCAGGAGCTGGTAGGTAAACTCAGTGAATGACATACCATCTGTACCTGCCTCGCCTGAAAGACGGCGTTTGACAGAGTCTTTAGACATCATATAGTTCACGGTAATCATCTTACCGATGTTACGGATGAAGTCAAGGAATGTGAAGTTCTTCATCCAGTCATAGTTATTAACAAGCACAGCCGCATTCGGAGCATCGCTGTCAAAATCAAGGAAACGGGCAAGCTGCTTCTTAAGAGCCTCCTGGTTATGGCGGAGTTTTTCCTCATCAATGAGCACACGCTCCTTTGACTTGCCCGAAGGGTCGCCGATCATACCTGTAGCACCACCGATGAGAGCAATGGGCTTGTGACCACATAACTGAAAGTGACGCAACATCATTACACCCACGAGGTGACCGATGTGAAGCGAATCGGCAGTAGGATCGATGCCAAGGTATGCACTTGTCATCTCTTTCTGCAACTGCTCTTCTGTTCCCGGGGTCATGTCCTGAATCATGCCCCTCCATTTGAGTTCTTGTACAAAATTCATGGTTCTATAATTTAATTGTCAATATCTTACAATTTGAAAAGTTGTGAAGGTGTCTTACGCTTGAGTACATGCAACTGGACATCCTTGCCGGCTATAATGCCATATTGCGAGAACTCCATAGTCATAGCTTTATATGCAAGCTCCGGATGGTTATTTTCTTCGCTCAAATGACAAAGCCAGATATACTTGAGATACTCATTGAAATGAGAAGCGATATATCTTGCCGTGACCTGATTGCTCAAGTGACCACGAGAGCCTGATACACGAACCTTGAGAAATTCGGGATAGCGTCCCATCGCGAGCATCTGCTCTTCATAGTTCGATTCTATCACAAGATAATTTGCTCGGTCGACGTATGACGACACAACATCCGTAATCTCACCCAAGTCTGTAGCAATACAGAATTTCTTCTCTCCCACTTCTATGAAATAACCGACGTTATCGCTGCCGTCATGCGGCACCTCAAACGGTGTTATCTCAAAATCACGGAAAGTAATCTTTTCCTCTTTGACCACATAACGCACATACATCGGGTCTATCGGTTTTGAAGTGCAATAGTTATGCGTTATACCTTTATGCACCTCCTTGGTGGCATATACTGGTATGTTTGCCTTAGACGAAATCACACCGAGTGACTTTATGTGGTCGGCATGGTCATGAGTGACAAAGATGGCACAGATACTCTCAAACGCAATGCCTTCCTTTTTTAAAGCAAGACGTATTGCCTTAGAGGGAATTCCTGCATCTATGAGAATGCCGTAGTCACCCACCCCTAGGTAGTAACAGTTTCCGCAGCTTCCGCTGCCAATACTCATAAAACGAATCTCCATATATTTAATTCTTTATTCTCTACAATAATTCTTATCCTTTAAAACGGATAACCTATCGCAAAATGTATTGCGAAATCCCTACCAAAGTCGGGCCTGACCAAAGGATATTTATCCTTTCCACGCATAGCCGGATTCACGGCTTTCATGGCAGCATCAAGACGGAATACGAACATATCAAGTTCAAGTCTTAGACCGAGACCGTATGAAAACGCCAGCTCTTCAAGGAACTTTTCTGTGAAGCAACCGCCTGGCTGTTCATCATAAGGGCGGTATGTCCAAATATTGCCGGCATCAACAAACACCGCAGAATGCACATTCCCGAAAAGATGCGTCCTGTATTCAAGACTGAGGTCAAGCTTAATGTCTCCGGTCTGACTGATAAAATCCACTTTTGATCCGGCACCCCTATAGCTTCCAGGACCAAGAGTACGCACGGTCCAGCCACGCAGTCCATTGGCGCCACCTGCAAAATACCTTTTGTCAAATGGCAATATCCATGAATTGCCATATGGACAAGCAAATCCGAGACCCACATGAACCACTAAAGAGTTTTTGTCATCAAACTTGGTCCTTGATGTACAGTCTGCATCAATTTTAAAATATTGTGCATACGCAATATTTGCAACAGTATATTGTCCATCGGCATTCTTGCTGCTATTGCAAGAGAGATTGAACAGATAAAGCATATTTCCGGAGAACTCAATGCCGGCTTTGGCCGAAATGGCAGTCCTATCCAAACGTTTGGAGTCATCCAGCGATGAGTTATAACTGAGTGTATAGCCAAATTTGGTAATAAGCTGGTTCTCGTAATTATATTTGATTATAGAATTACGGTCCGAAATACTGTCAAGATATTCACTTTTGAATTTCTCTGATATGCTCGGTACATAGAGATAATTCAAGTCAAGAACATCGAGCTTGTGTGTTATATCGGGACGTTTGCTCCATTTATAGCTCCACGATCCGGAAAGTATACGACGGTTGAACTCGGGACGTTTCTGTATGTTATACTTCACCGAGAACTGTGTTGATGAGATAAGTTTACGTTTCTCTACAGGAACAAAACGCGAAACAAGACCTCCATGGAAACGGAGTGATGCTTCGGCACCATACTCGAGAAAATACTTGTCGTCATATCCTTTAAGGTAATCGGTAGTCTCGAACGCACCGAACAGACGCAACGAAAGTACCTCACCGCATTTGAATGTATTCTTATCCGAAAATGTCAATGAGGCAGCTGCTCCAAGATCACCGGCAGTGTTTGTACCATCAAGCTGGAAACCGACACTTCTTCTTTTGTTACGTTCATACATTATGTAGCAGTCAAGCAATGCTGTATCTGGATTCTCTATCATCCTGACCGTAGTATACTTGAATGGTGACAACTGTACGAACGAATTATGTGTCTTCTCAACATTGCTCCTTGAATATTTTTCACCGGCTTTGATGAAGAGATTGCCTGCAAGCACCTTCGGAAGGACCACAGGATCTTCTTTGAAGTATATCGAGAAATCCTGACACTTCATGGTATCACATTCGGCAAGTGATTCTTTATCCAGTTTCAAACCATTGTCTGCCACAAAATAGATATTGTCGATATGATAGACCTTATGCGGAATTGGTTCTGAATCGGATGTAGGCATATACAGTTCGATATTCATTGTCAGACCTACCTTATTTGAATGATGCAATGTATCAGCTGTAAATGTCACATGCTCTTTCTGGAAACGGTAATATCCGATATCATTCAACATTGCAGCAATCCTTCGACGTTCCGTCTCAAGCACATCAATGCTGAAAGGCATGCCGGGATAAAGAAGTGATGAAGCAGAATCAGCCTCTATAATACCTTTGACAACAGTATCCTCGGAAAGAAGCATTATATCGGACACATAGTATCTCTCCCTCTCATGGAGATAATATTCAGTAACAAGGCGTCTGCTTTTTTCGTTGCGTACGGTATCATTGTCTACCGTCGCATGAAGGTAGCCATCGTTATGCAGCATTTTCTCAATGTTCGATCTGGTTCTCTCGGCAAGAAGCGGATCGTATATTACAGGTGGCTCACCTACCCTGCGTAATGCCTTGTTGACCCATTTTGCAGTATCGGTGCCCGAAAGGGAATATGTGTACATAGGAACCTTGAAAAGGCTGAACCACTTTGAGTTCGGACTTTGCCTGACATAGCTCTTTGCCTTGCTTTCATGAGCAGGATGAGTGGTCGATATTATCTTGACGTCATCAAGCAGATACTCTCCCTCGGGAATGAATTTCTTCACCGAGCATGAAAGCATCAGCACGATACATGACAACAACAATATGACCTTTCGCACAGGCATTATTACACCAATTTTAAAATATTCTTGCAAATATACTAAGAAACGAGCAAGAAATACGAAGCTTGCTTCAGTATTTTTTACAGCGAGTGCAGTATATATTCGAGTTTTATCTCAAATATACTAAGAAACGAGCAAGAAACATCAAGCTTGCTTGAATGTTTTTTACAGCGAGTGCAGAAAATATTCGAGATTTTTCTCAAATATACTAAAAACTCGGAAGAAATGAGGTAATTTTACGGCTGATAATACAATCAAAAACCAAATTATGCTGAGTAAAGCAACACTTAAACTAATAAAGTCACTCGAACTAAAAAAATACCGCAAAGAGAGCGGACTCTTCGTTGCAGAAGGTACCAAGACCGTCAACGACCTCATCGCATCTGGATTCATTGCCGAGAAAGTTTTTGCAACAAAGGACTGGAGCGTAAGCCATACGCTTAAGAATGGGATAGCTACCATTGAAGTAAGCAATGAAGAGATGAGCAAGGCAAGTTTCCTGCGTGCCCCACAAGGGGTACTCGCCATTTTCAGGCAACCTGAATACGACATCGATACCGAAGCTCCGACAAAGAGACTATGCCTTGCGCTTGACAATATCCAGGACCCGGGAAACATGGGAACTATCATAAGGATTGCCGATTGGTTCGGTATCGAGGAGATATACTGTTCACACGGGTGCACAGATGCATTCGCTCCAAAGACCATACAAGCAACCATGGGTGCAATTGGACGCGTCAAGGTCTTCTACACAGACCTGCCGGAATTCCTCTCCGGTATCAAAGGAAGAGTGCCGGTCTATGGAACATTCCTTGACGGAGAAGATATGTACGGAAAAGATTTACAGAATAACGGAATAATAGTGATGGGAAATGAAGGCAATGGCATCAGTACCGGATGTGCTGCCCATGTCACAGAGCGGATTTTCATCCCAAATTACCCTGCAGAGAGAGCGACATCGGAATCTTTGAACGTCTCAATGGCCACGGCTATCATCTGCAGCGAATTCAGGCGTAGGGCAAGAAGATAATGGAGAAAAGCCGCCATCGGGTGTTTTTATAAAGATACATGCACACTCACCTTTATATAGGTAATGAGTGTGCATGTTATTTATATTGTCGGCATGCAATGGCAACGGCATGATGTATGCGTCCTGCAGCAATATCATGGAATGTACCTCATTTACAAAATCAGAAACAGAGAGAACAATGCCTGTTTCAGACTCTACTACCTGATTCCTTGCAATCTTGCCATCAGGAAAATGCAGGTTTACTACAAGGGAGATCATTTCTTCTTGCCTTTCTTCATTTTCATTTTTGTCGGATGGTGGAAACGCTTTAACGAAACATTATTGAGCACCAATTTTGGCAACACGGTTGTGTCATTGTCATGATAATATACAAATCCTGACATTGACTTCAACCTGCTCTTCATGTTTCTGCCCACAGTCAATCCATATTCACCGGTCTTGCTAAAGTCAAGACCATATCCTGCATATGCACCGTCTTCATATATGAGCAAGATTCCGGCATGGGCCGATTGTTCCACATCCTTTACACCACCATTGAGAAAGGCTGCATGGAAAGAGAACGAAAGACTGTCGCCGGCCATGAACGAAGAATCCTTGGGAGCAGTAAAATCAAATGACAACCTGCTGTTGAGTGGAGTTGCTGAAAGAATCTTTGAACGGGAACTTGTCCACAGCTCCGCTGTATCGCCACCGAGATATGCCACATCAAGCGACACACCTTCATCAAGCACACTCTTGGTTTCGCCCATCTTGTCGACCTCGGACTGGAGTTGCGTCTCAAGATTTGTATATATCTTCTTAAGATGCTTCGGGTAACGTGTATACCACTCCATAGAGCGTTCAAAATGCTCCTTTGTCACCTTGTGTTTCTTGAACACATGGTCGAACATAAGTTTCTCCTTATACTCGGCAGACGCATACTCCGATGACATAGCCTGTACCAGATGATAGTCATACAGCAGAGCCTCCATCTTATCGGGAGGGATGACATCATCGGGTCTTTCAACCTCGCATGACACCACAAGCATTGTGGTAAACAAGGAGAATATGTATATCAACCGGCGCATAAAACACTGCTACTTCAGAATAATGTCCCTATAGTATATCAACAACGCAATCATTGCGCAGCTCACACAAGCATCGGCAAAGTTGAATACAGGACCGAAGAATATGTCACCACCAACGATGGGCATCCAATCGGGCCATGTAAACAACGGGAAATAGAACATATCTACTACCCTTCCATGCATGAATGAGGAATATCCGTCACCCCACGACACAAAATCGGCAACTGCTCCATAACTGCTTGAGAAAATTTCACCATAGAAAAGGCAATCTATGAGATTCCCCATGGCACCTGCAAGTATAAAGGCGATACACAACATATACCCGAGCGGTTGCTTCTGTTCGCGCAGCAGTTTTATAAGATAATAGAAAAGTGCTCCTACAGCAACAATACGGAATAAGGTCAGGAATATCTTACTGAAAATTTCCATTCCGAATGCCATACCGTTGTTCTCTATGAACCTTATCTGGCACCAGTCCCCAAACACATAGATAGCCTCGCCCAATTGCATATTTGTCTTGACCGAGATCTTTATGATCTGGTCAACAACAACAGCAAGAACCATCAATGAATAGACAAGTATCTGACGTTTTCTATTGTCCAATACCATTTTATGAATATCTTATCTGTTCTTTTTAGCTTCAATGCTCAATGTTGCATGAGGCACTGCCATCAAGCGCTCCTTGGAGATAAGCTTACCGGTTTCACGACATATTCCATAAGTCTTGTTCTCGATGCGGACAAGCGCAGCCTGAAGTCCCTGTATAAACTTTGCCTGACGGCTCGCTATCTGCATCTGTTCCTCAAGATATGCAGCATCGCTGCCATCCTCAAGACCTTTATATGTTGGTGATGTGTCAGCGACATCATTGCTATCCTCATGACGCAATGCTCTCATAATCTGGTCATAGTCCCTCTTTGCAAGTTCAAGTTTCTGCAGTATTACCTTACGGAACTCTTCCAACTCTTCATCTGAATAACGAACTTTCTCAGCCATATCAAAATAATTAATTACGGTTAGTATTCTATTGTTTTCTTCTTATCTCTTTGCAACAGCGACCTTTATCGTTGCACCGTCCAGTTCAATATCATCACCCGATGTAAGCGCTGAATCAACAACAACACTGTCGGCAAGCACCTGATTGGAGATGTATTCGCTGAACTGCTCAACTGCAGCGTCACTTGTCTCACTGCTTGAGAGCACCACTGCTATACGGTCGGTTATCTCAAAGCCGCTATCCTTGCGGATTGCCTGAATCTTCTTCACAATCTCACGGGCGATACCCTCACGGCGAAGTTCCTCAGTAACCTCAACATCAAGAGCAACAGTAAGCGCACCTTCGTTTGCTACGGTCCAGCCGGGAACATCCTCACTGAATATCTCTACATCGGCAAGTTCAATGAGAGCATCTGTACCATCGACCTGCAATGTTATTGAACCGTTCTTCTCAAGTTCTGCTATCTGATCCTGAGACATCTCTGTCACAACAGCATTGACGCTCTTCATAAGTTTGCCGAACTTCTTTCCGAGAGTACGGAAATTACATTTGATTTTCTTCACAAGGATACCGTCACCCTCGACAAACTCGAGTTCCTTGACGTTGACCTCGCTGAGGATAAGTTGCTTGACAGCTTCGATGCGTGCCTTCATGACTTCATCGGCTGCAGGTATTGCAATCTTCTGCAAAGGCTGACGTACGATGATTGCCTCCTTCTTACGCAATGCCAGCACCATTGATGAAATCTGCTGTGCAAGCTTCATGCGGTATTCGAGTTCTGTATCAACTATAGCCTCGTCACACTCGGGGAATTTCGCCAAGTGTACCGATGATGCGTCGCCACGACCTGTAACGGATGTAAGATCCTGATAGAGACGGTCGGCATAGAACGGAGCTATAGGAGCCATCAAACGAGCAACAGTCTCAAGACATGTATAGAGCGTCTGGTAAGCCGAAAGTTTGTCGGTGCTCATGTCAGAACCCCAGAAACGCTTACGGCTCAAACGGACAAACCAGTTGCTGACATTGTCAATCACGAATTCCTGGATAAGACGTCCGGCCTTGGTAGGTTCGTAGTCATCGAGGCATGCATTGACGTTCTTCACCAGAGTATTGAGCTCCGAAAGTATCCAACGGTCAAGCTCCGGACGTTCATTGACTGGCAACTCAGGCTCTTCGAATGTAAAGCCGTCGACATTGGCATACATTGTAAAGAAGCTGTATGTCTGATAAAGTTTTCCGAAGAACGAACGCGTAACCTCCTTGACACCATCCTCGTTGAAGCGGAGGTTATCCCATGGTGCTGAGTTTGTTATCATATACCAGCGCAAAGCATCGCTGCCGTAGTTCTCAATGGTAGTGAACGGGTCAACGGCATTGCCAAGACGCTTAGACATCTTGTCACCGTTCTTGTCGAGGACAAGACCGTTGGAAATTACAGTCTTGAAGGCGACATTGTCGAACACCATCGTTCCAATAGCATGAAGAGTGTAGAACCAGCCACGTGTCTGATCGACACCCTCTGCAATGAAATCTGCAGGATATACGGTACGGTTGTCAAGAATCTCCTTATTCTCGAAAGGATAGTGTATCTGTGCATAAGGCATAGCACCCGAATCGAACCAAACGTCAATAAGGTCAAGTTCACGTGTCATCACCTTGCCTGTTGGAGATACCAGCTTTATATCATCAACATATGGACGATGCAGGTCTATCTTGTCGTAGTTCTCCTTGCTGTAGTCACCGGGAACGAAGCCTTTATCCTTGTAAGGGTTACTTGCCATCACACCGGCAGCAACAGCCTTTTCTATCTCGTTATAAAGTTCCTCTACAGATCCGATACAGAGTTGTTCACCCTCTTCACTGGTCCAGATAGGCAACGGAGTTCCCCAATAGCGGCTACGGCTCAAGTTCCAGTCGTTCAAGTTCTCGAGCCATTTGCCGAAACGGCCTGTGCCTGTAGACTCCGGTTTCCAGGTGATTGTCTTGTTGAGCTCGCTCATACGCTCCTTCATCTGTGATGCACGTACGAACCAACTGTCGAGCGGATAATACAGCACAGGTTTGTCGGTACGCCAGCAGTGAGGGTAGTTATGAACGTGCTTCTCGATCTTGAATGCCACACCGGCCTGCTTCATTACCATACAGAGTGCAATGTCAAGCGTCTCGGCCTTGGCTGCAGCCTTCTCGTCATAACGGCCGTCAACGGTGTACTGTGGATCATATGCGTTCTTCACGTAAGCACCTGCGAATTTGGAATAGAGCTCCATGTCAACAAAGTTCTTTACGAACTCCTCATCGAGTTCATCTACCGCCCAGAACTTTCCTGTGAAATCAACCATCGGACGTGTCTCGCCCTTCTTGTTCACCATAAAGAGCGAAGGAACACCTGCTGCCTTTGCCACAAAGGCGTCATCTGCACCGAATGTAGGTGCTATATGTACGATACCTGTACCATCCTCGGTTGTAACATAGTCACCGGGAATTACACGGAAAGCATCGGCAGAAGCATCGACAATCATGTCACCATTCTTGACAAGCGGTTTAACCCATGGGAAAAGCTGTGCGTAGTGCATTCCAACGAGGTCGGTACCCTTATACTCAGCAATAACGCGGTAAGGCACAACCTTGTCACCGGCCTTGTACTCCCCAAGTGGAAGTTCTGCACCGGCAGGATTGAAATGCGCTGCAAGCAATGCCTTCGCAAGAACCACTGTTATAGGCTCGCCTGTGTAGCCGTTATATGTCTTTACTGCAACGTAATCAATCTTTGGACCCACACAAAGTGCTGTGTTTGAAGGCAATGTCCATGGAGTAGTTGTCCACGCAATGAAGTATGGCGTACCCCACTCTGTCATTTCCGGCTTAGGATCAAGCATGCGGAACTGCGCAACTGCAGTAGTATCCTTCACATCGCGATAGCAACCGGGCTGGTTAAGTTCGTGAGAACTTAGGCCTGTACCTGCAGCCGGAGAGTATGGCTGTATTGTATAACCTTTGTAGAGCAACCCCTTATTGTAGAGCTGCTTCAACAGCCACCATAGAGACTCGATATAACTGTTCTCATATGTGATATAGGGATTGTCAAGGTCGACCCAATAACCCATCTTGCGTGTAAGGTCTGTCCACTCACGTGTGTACTTCATCACCTCCTCGCGGCAATTGCGGTTATAGTCATCAACGGAAATCTTTTTGCCGATATCCTCTTTTGTAATGTTCAGTTTCTTCTCCACACCAAGTTCTACGGGAAGACCGTGGGTATCCCATCCGGCCTTACGTTTAACCTGAAAGCCCTTCATTGTCTTGAAACGGCAGAAGGTGTCCTTGATGCTACGCGCCATCACGTGATGGATGCCAGGCATACCATTGGCCGATGGAGGTCCCTCGAAGAAAACAAATGAAGGGGCACCCTCGCGCTCTGTCATACTCTTTGAGAAAAGGTCATTCTCATCCCACTCGTTCAACACCTCTTTGTTTATCTGAGGGAGATTCAACTGGTTATATACAGGAAATTTCTTTTTCATTGTATCTTTATATTGTCTCTTTTGTTACTTTTTCATTTAATCTTGCAAAGATATTTAAAAAAACGGTAAATACAAAGAATGAATGCATGAATGAAAGGTGCAAGTGAATCATTATAACAAAAAACAGGAGATGACGCACTTCCACCTCCTGCCGGCCAGCACACAGACGCGTTATGCCTTACTTTCAATCACATACGAAACATTTTGCATCTTGTGGGTAACCACTACCCTCACACCGAATTTTTCCGATATATGACGTGCTATATGCTCAGCACTGTAAACCGAACGGTGTTGCCCTCCGGTACATCCACAACATACTTGAATATGAGTAAATCCACGTTTGAGATAGGTCTCGACCATTTTGTCGACAAGAGCATAAGCATTATCAAGAAACTCGGCAATATCACTTTCAGTCTCAAGAAACCTTATTACAGGTTCATCCATTCCCGTGAGTCTCTTGTATGGTTCGTAACGGCCGGGATTATGTATCGCACGGCAGTCGAACACAAAACCGCCACCGTTGCCCGACGTATCATCAGGTATTCCGCGTTTATACGAGAAACTGATGACATCGACAGTAAGCTCTTTTGTGTCATTTCTCTTGAACATCGACAAATCCGCGGCACTCTTTATAAGAGACTGTATATAAGGGAACTCTGCGGTTTCACTCAACAATTCGACCAACTGTCCAAGGGCTGCCGGAATACTCTCGACAAAAGCCTTTTTGCGCTCGAACAACCCACGATAACCATATGTACCGAGATTCTGCAAAAGACGGAATATACGGAAAAGACGGACCATTTCCGCAAAATGCACCTTATCCACCGTTTTAAATTCGCCCAAAGCAACAATATAAGCATCTATCATTGCCGAAACAGCATCCGGAGTGTACTTCGCACGTGCCTGCCCCACAAATGATGCTATATCATAATAGATAGGGCCGCGACGACCACCCTGAAAATCAATGAAACAAGGCTCGCCATCCTTGAGCATCACATTACGCGACTGAAAATCGCGATAAAGGAACACATTGTCGTTGTCGCTGAGCAGAAGCGCTGCCATGCGGTCGAACTCATCCTCAAGCCTGTTCTCGTCGAACTCAATACCGACACCTTTAAGGAAGCAGTATTTGAAGTAATTGAGATCCCACATTATCACCCTCTCATTGAATTCACTCACAGGATAGCATAGTGAAAAATCAAAATGCCGTGGTACGACGAACTGTATCCTCGGCAAGCATGCAACCACATTACGCAGCAACATTATTTCATCTTCATTGAAACAGCCGCGTTCACGTGCTGCAGAGAGCGAAGTATAAACTGTCGCATCACCACAATCCTCCTGCAGGTAGCATAGACCGTCATCCGATACTGCAAGCACTTTTGGTGCAACAACACCACTGGCAAGAAGCGCCTCCGAAAGAGCCGCAAACGCCCTGTTCTCCTCCACAGATGTTCCGGCAGCACCAATAACAGTGACGTCATCCGATGAGATTCTGTAATACACACGATTGGAGCCGTCACCGGTGAGCCTCACAACAGACTGTGGCTCGCAGCCGAAAGTTTTCTTATATAAATCCTTTATCTTTGCCGTCATCAATACATATTTTTAAATATTTACTTGCGAAGATAACACAAGTTTGTATAAAAGAGAAATACAGCACTCTATTTTAATGAAAAAGCGGAGGCTTTGAACAGGCCTCCGCTCGATATCCGGTCAACAAAGTTTACTTCACAAGCACTTTCTTGCCATCGATGATGTAAATACCCTTTGTCGGGTTCTCCACCTTGCGTCCCTGCAGGTCGTATATGGTTTTCACCTTTTCGTTTTCACCTTTCAGTTCATTGATGCCAGTCTCTGCTGTAACAACAAGAATTACATCTATTATCTGGCCTCCATAATTAAAGAATGTGCCACCGAAATTTGTATCACTGTCACCCATTGGATCGATACTGCACCAATCCTGCTTGATACGCATACGGTACCTGCCTGCCTCAGCAGGCACAACAAATGCAGGAAGTACCGGCTTGCTACGATTATCACCGCTTATAGCTTCACCCAGACTGTTCCAGCCACTGTTGTCGCTGCTACCGCCATTGTTGTAGAATGAGTATGAAACGAGGTCGCCTGCCGGCTGCCAGTTGCTGCCATCGGCAATGCTTGCAGTGAAGCCATCGGCATCATAGTCGATGTAGACATAGTGGTTCACCCATGAACCGTCGGTAGTCAATTCTACAGACACCTGTTCACCCGGAGCGGCTACAAAGTACAACTCGGCACCAGTAAGGTCAAGATACTCGTTTTTACGCTCAGTTGCCGTAGGTTCATAGACAACCTCACCATGTTGAGCACTTACAAACTTGATTGCATCGATATTGCGCTCTTCATAGTCCCTTGTACCGGTGTTTGTTGGCGTATAATCAACATCGCCGGGTTCGGGTGTCGGATCCGGGTCGGGCTCAGGTTCCGGATTCGGGTCTACAACATCATCACCGACAACCTCAAGCATGAAGTCTACTATCTGTCCGCCATTATCCATAAAGTCACCGAACTTGCCGTCGCTGTCACCTGCCGGGTCAATATTGCACCAGTCGAGTTTTACACGAACGCGATAAACACCAGGGGTTTCAGGAACTGCGAACGAAGGTAATGCCACTGTGCTTCGTGCATCACCTGATACAGAAGCGCCTACGCTATTCCAACCGGTATTGTCGCTGCTGCTGCCATTGTTATAGAATGAATATGACACAAGGTCACCGGATGGTTTCCATGAACTGCCATCGGCAATGCTTGCTGTAAAGCCATCTGAATCGGAATCAATATAAAGGTATGCATTCATCCAAGAACCGTCCATACCCATTGTAACGGTTACATTTTCACCAGCAGCAGCCTTCATGGTTACAGTACCGGAGTAGTCGTTATAGCAAAGATTGCCGCTATTGTCAACATTAAGGGCATTTGCCGCATGATCGGTGTAAACACCGCTTTCCAAGGTAACCGCAGTAATCCAACGGCCGGGTTTTGTCTTTTCTCCGGTATATGCAGGAGTGTAGTCAACATCACCGGGTGTCGGGTCCGGATCAGGGTCCGGAGTTGGATCGGGATCCACCACTTCGTCATTCTTGAACTGAATGGTATAAGTGTGGAAGCTATTACTGTTGGCAGCATAGTCGTTACCTTTTATGGTAATAGTAAGCAGCTTGCTCGACTCATCAAAAGACTTCTCAATTGTTGCGCCTTTACCGTTTGATGTTACAGAAAGTTTACTTTCGTCATAATCGGCATCTATTGTATACGATGTCTTTCCCTTAAGAAAATGGCTTACACCGTCATAATAAAGCGATGCAAGTTCCGAGTAGTAGACAAACTGCACATCATCGACAAAGAGTGTTGTACCATCCTGCATATTTGCACGTGTCCAATAGTCGCCGCCACTGATGACAACATTCATTTTTTCGGGTGCGAGATCGTTCCCGTTTTCGTACTCAATAGGGACTGTTATCTCCTGCCAGTCACCACCGGTAGATGAAAACGCCCTGTCGCACTGTGCAACCAATGTACCGTTTGATGTAGATCCACCTTTTAAAATAGCACGGTCAACATCATCTCGCTCTTGACTCGGGTTATTTTTATTACCCACATTTGATTTGTAAGTACCGCTCCACAAATACACTATAATATGGGAGTTTTCGTTATTACTGTCAGTTCTCTTGAAACGACCGGTAATAGCATCAGGTTTATGGGTAAAAGCGACACCACCGTATGTACCGCCATCACAGTCTTCGATTGTTGATGTCGCATACACCCAAGGTGTTCCTAATGTAATAAAGCCGGGGGCTACAGAACCCAAAGAGCCTACACCTACATACACATTCTGCAACTTGACAGCACCCTCTTCATTGAACACAAGCTCCTGCGTTTTTGTCATGATAACCTTCTGGTTAATCGAAGAACCGTTCCAGCCACTTGGCTCAATACCGGGACGCTGGCGCATCTCACCGGTCTTGGGACTTGTCATGCCACCGGTTCCGAAAGCCTCGGTAGAGCCGCACGAAGTCTTCCAACTGTCAAAACCGCCATTTGGCAAATGTTGCGACCGGGCTGTGAATGCAGCAGCAACAATAAACAATGTAGTAAAAATTTTCTTCATATAATAACAATTGTTATAAGCGTAATTTATATTTTGCAAAAATACCTTATTATATCTTAAGTTGAAAATTTATTTTGTTTTTTTATATTTTTTATACCAAAACGACAAGAAGAAACACACCAGCAGACATTTTTCCTCCACAAAGTTAAAAACAACAACAAAATTCATCGTTTAACAATATTTATAAGACAAATTTCTCGTTTTTTCAAAAAAACACTTGCATTTCTTCATTTTTTCAAAACCTTATTATTATCTTTGCATACAGAAAAAAATAAAAACCATATAAAAAGATGAAAGTAGAGACCACGCTTGAGAATCTCAAGAAAAGATTCCCTAATGAGCCTGAATATTTCCAGGCTGTTGAAGAGGTACTTCTATCTATTGAAGAGGAGTACAACAAGCACCCCGAGTTTGAAGCAAACAATCTTATCGAGAGACTTTGCATCCCCGACCGCATTTTTACATTCCGTGTAACATGGGTTGATGACAAAGGCAACGTACAGGTCAACACCGGTTATCGCGTACAGCACAACAATGCAATAGGACCATACAAAGGTGGAATACGTTTCCACCCTTCAGTGAACGTGGGTATCCTCAAGTATCTTGCATTCGAGCAGACTTTCAAGAACTCACTCACCACTCTGCCTATGGGCGGTGCCAAGGGCGGTTCCGACTTTGACCCTAAAGGCAAGAGTGACAATGAGGTAATGCGTTTCTGCCAGGCTTTCATCACAGAACTTTGGCGCAATATCGGCCCTGAAATGGATGTTCCAGCCGGCGACATCGGTGTTGGCGGACGTGAGGTAGGCTACATGTTCGGTATGTACAAGAAGCTTACACGCGAATTCAACGGTGTATTCACCGGAAAGGGACTTGACTTCGGAGGTTCACTCATACGCCCCGAGGCAACAGGATACGGCAACATATACTTCCTGCAAGAGATGTTGGCAACACGTAACGACAGCATTGAAGGAAAGACATGCCTTGTTTCCGGTTCGGGCAACGTCGCACAATATACTGTTGAAAAAATCATCCAGTTGGGTGGCAAGGCCGTTACCATGAGCGACTCCAACGGTTACATATATGACCCGGACGGCATTGACCGCGAGAAACTCGACTTCATCATGGAACTAAAGAATGTACGTCGTGGCAGAATCAAGGAGTATGCCGATAAATACGGTTGCAAGTATGTTGAGAACGCACGTCCATGGAACGAGAAGGGTGACATTGCACTCCCGTCGGCTACACAGAATGAAATCGATGGCAACGATGCTGCAGCACTGCTCGCAAATGGAGTAATCGCTGTTTCAGAAGGTGCCAATATGCCATCGACACCTGAAGCAATCCATGCATTCCAACAGGCGAAAATACTTTATGCACCAGGCAAGGCTTCAAATGCAGGCGGTGTATCGGTATCGGGTCTTGAGATGAGCCAGAACTCCGGTAAAATCAACTGGAGCAGCGCCAAGGTTGACCAGATGTTGCACGAAATCATGCATAATATCCACTGCGCATGCGTAAAATACGGTACGCGTGAAGACGGCTACATTGACTATGTCAAAGGTGCCAACGTTGCAGGATTCCTCAAAGTGGCACGCGCAATGATGGCCCAAGGAATCGTCTGATTCCACTTAGAGGGATTTTGCAGCAAAGGGTCACGCGAAGCACAGACAAAGTTTGTGCCGCGTGGGTTGCGGAAAGCAAAAGCACTCAAGGTTGCATGCGCCATGATGGCACAGGGAATTGTGTGAGAGAACAAAGTACAGAGAAAAGAGTACAGAGAACAGAGTACAGAGTACAGAGCACAGAGTACAGAGCACAGAGCACAGAGTACAGAGTACAGAGCAATAAGACATGTATAAACAAAAACAAATCCCATGTAGGGATTTGTTTTTGTTTATACGTATTTTTAACTATCTTAGCGGAAATTACAATAAAGTCAAAGGAAAACATGCATTCAAAGACACAACCGGCAAATAAAACCAACGCATGGCTATGGATACCCACCCTTTATTTTGCATCGGGTCTCCCCTATCATGCAATAACATCAATCTCGGACATAATGTATAAGGATATGGGAGTGGACAACGGCACCATAGGCCTGTATACAAGCATATTCCTTATTCCATGGACAATAAAGCCGTTATGGAGTCCATTCGTGGAACTGGTGAGCACACGACGCAAATGGACATTGTATTCACAGTTGCTCCTTGCCGTATGTTTTGCCATTGTAGCACTGTTTATACCGATGAGCGGTTTCCTGCTTCTTACAATCATTGCATTCATCATAGGTGCATTCGTATCATCCACACATGACATTGCACTTGACGGGTTCTATATCCTTGGATTGAGCCAGAAGGACCAGTCATTTTTCTCAGGAATACGCAATACTTTCTACAGGATAGCCACAGTGTTCGGTTCGGGAGTACTCGTCATGCTTGCAGGCACACTTGGCACTCATTACGGCAACGATGCAATCGGTTGGAGTGCAACATTTATGGCAACAGCAGCCATAATGCTCATTCTCTTCCTCTACAACAGAAAGGCCATGCCGAACCCGGACAGCGATGTTGAGCGTGCACCGCAGAGCATCGGTGAAGTATTCAGCAACTTCGGTGACATCATCAGGACATACTTCCGGAAGCCGGGTATATGGACGGCTCTCCTTTTCCTGTTACTGTTCCGTTTCCCCGAAGCACAGTTAGGAAAAATAGGCAAACTGTTCCTTATGGACAGCATCGAAGCCGGTGGATTAGGGCTTGACAAGACAGAAATCGGTTTCGCAAACGGCATTATCGGCATTGCCGGTCTCATCCTCGGAGGCATCATCGGCGGCATATGCATTTCGCGCAAAGGTTTGAAGTATTGGCTGTGGCCCATGGTGATTGCAATATCGATACCGGATGCCGTATATGTGTTCATGAGTATGACACAATCTACCGATATGAGTATTGTATGCAGTTGTATTTTCGTTGAACAATTCGGTTATGGTTTCGGTTTTACAGCATATACATTGTATATGATATATTTTGCACAGGGTGAATATCCTACTGCACATTTTGCGATATCGACCGCATTCATGTCACTTGGCGTGATGCTGCCGAGCATGATGTCGGGATATATACAGCAGTGGCTCGGATATGAAAACTTCTTCATATGGGTGATGCTGTGTACATCTGTGACATTCATTGTTTCGGCATTGATAAAAATAGACCCTGGTTTTGGCAGGAAATAGAATTTGAGGTATTTTTGCAAAATATTCTTAGAAATTCAAACAGCTTCAAAAGACGACAAAAGCAAAGATGATAATAATAGCTGACTGCGGATCGACAAAGACAGATTGGGCGCTATGCAACACCGATGGTATCGTTGCGCAAACCAAAACCCAAGGATTCAATCCCACAATACAAGAATCCGAAGAGATATATGCAACACTTGCAAGCGAGTTGCCATGCGAATTCACAGGATCTGCTCCTGAAGAGATATTCTTCTATGGTGCAGGATGCGCATACAAGGAGGCAAATGCAAGAATAGGAACTGCTTTAGGCAAGATATTCACGACAAAAAAGATCAATATCCATAGCGACCTGCTTGCAGCCGCACGCGCCATGTGTGGAAACAGAGAAGGTATTGCATGCATCATGGGCACTGGTTCAAATTCATGTCTCTACAACGGCAAAGAGATTGTAGAGAACACGCCACCTATGGGATACATATTAGGCGATGAAGGCAGCGGTGCCAGTCTCGGGCGTCAGTTTGTCAGCGATTGCGTAAAGAAGCAGTTACCGAAAGAGATAGCGGATGCATTCATGGAAAAATACAACCTTGACATTCCTGCTATACTCGAAAAGGTATACCGCACTCCCATGCCTAACCGCTGGCTTGCCAGCTTGACACCGTTCATCCACGAGCACAAGGCAAATAGTGAGGTAAGAGCCATGATAAAGCAATGCTTCACTCAGTTCTTCAAGCGTAATGTCATGGTTTACAGACATTCATGGCTACCGATACATGTAATCGGAGGTATTGGAGTCTGTTTTGCTGAAGAGATCAAGGAGGTTGCCGAAAGTCTTGGCCTATCAATTGGGAATATTACAAAAAGCCCGATGGATGGACTTGTAACATATCATTGTAAAAACGGATAACAACGGATAACAACTTATAATAACAGTATAACAGTATGAAAAAATCATTTAAAAGTTTATTGACAATAGCACTTGTATCTATGGCTATTGCTTCGTGCGGAGATAGCACCCAAAACAATGACAGCACTGCTAAAAGTGATAGTGCAAAAACAAATGACAAATCTACAGGCGCAGGCAATAACGGTGATAATAGCGCATTAGAACCTCTTTCCCCCATTGAATTCAAGAATATGGAAAAAATCGACACACTTTCGTATGCACTTGGTTGTGACTTAGGCAATTTCATGAAGAAAGGACTCAATCCATATATGAAACTTGACCACAAGTCTATCATCTCATCAATTAAAGAATACATCGAAAAAAGGAATGTCAAGGTTGAAGGGATTACCATTACAGATGACAATATACTGGAAATCAGCCAGAAGCATTTCGGCAAGGAGTTACCGGCTAAACTTGATGCAGCCATGAAGGACAGCACCGGCAAAACCGAAGTATTCACCCCCCAGGAGAAGAGTATCGTATCGGCAATAATCGGTATCGATATGGTCAGCGGTTTAATCAAGAATGGCATCGACGTCGAAGCCAACAGTTTTGTAATGGGCATGACAGACAGCTTCGATGGAGAAAAGAAGATGAATGACCAGGCCATACAGAGTGTCATTATCAATGAAAGCGAAAAGAAGGCTAAAGAGTTGGCCGATAACAACGCCAGAGAGTCACAGGAGTGGCTTGCAGGCATCGAAAAACAGAACGGAGTAAAAAAGACCGCATCGGGACTTCTCTACAAAATTGTAAAATCAGGAGACACCGGCAAGAAAGCCACAAAGGACACAGATGTTGTAAAGGTACTTTATACCGGCAAGACACGCAAAGATGTCACATTCGACAGTAACCGTTGGATAGACATGCCACAACAGCGTCAAGAGATGATAAAGGCTTATCAGCCCGACCAGGCAAACAAGGACAACCCTATAGAGTTCCCTCTCAACGGTGTAATTCCAGGATGGACAGAGGGTATGAAACTCGTGGGCAAAGGCGGAAGAATACATTTGTGGATACCTGCAGAACTTGCATATAAAGAAATGGGTGCCGGCCAGGATATCGGCCCCAACGAAGCCCTCTTCTTTGATGTAGAGCTGCTCGAAGTTACTCCAGCAAAGTAATAATACATAGAAAATGATAAAAATTGATGCAAACCAATTGGTTTGCATCAATTTTTATTATAGAATACAAAGAGAAGGCGTATTTGTTCGTGTACGCCTTCCCTTTTTTATGATTGTATCACTTCAAAACTTCTGCAATGAAAGCCTGCATCTCTGCCTGATGCGCCTCAACGCTCTGCAACAGTTTGAACTGAGCCTTTGAACGAACGAGGTTGTGCTCGGGATACTGAATCTTGTAGTATGTATCGCCGTTGATGTAGTCGGCCAAGAAGCGTACAGTCTGCATGTATGGGAACAGAGCTGCAGCGTATGGCAGGTTCTCAATCTCAAGAGGAGTGATGAACGATGCGGCAGACTTCAAGTAACCCTTTGTAAATGACTTGAAAATCTCCATATTGAAGTTCACATTGTCAAGGTCTTTGTCGTCCTCCTTGCCTGTGTTGGCTGCTGAACGCAGGTAGTCACCGAAGTCGGAGAAGATAAAGTTAGGCATCACTGTATCAAGGTCAATAACGCAAAGCACGTTGCCATCCTTATCGAAAAGGATATTGTCGACCTTTGTATCGCAGTGACAGATGCGTTTTGGAAGCTTGCCCTCGCGGTGCAGACGCTCGCCCTTGCACATCTCCTCGGCACGCGCCTCGAGCTCATCAACAAGCCACTGTACTTCGGCAAGACGGCCTGCCTTGTTCTCAGATACAGCCTCACGCAACTGCTGAAGACGGAACTCCATGTTGTGGAAATCCTTGATTGTCTCGCCAAGCTGGGCAGGGATATCAGCCAACATAGCCTGGAAATTGCCGAATGTCTCGCCCACGATGTATGAAGTCTCGGGAGTTACCGCAGACATACCCACTGTATCAGGAATGAACTCCATTACACGCCAATACTTCTCACCGTCAAAGTGGTAGTACTTGCCGTCCTTTGCAGGAACGAACTTGAGTACCTTGCGTGCAATATCATCAGTACCTGCAGCAACAAGCTTGCCATGGATGTGATCAGTAACAGCGACGATATTGTTCATGAGCATATCTACATCAGGGAAGATAGCGTTATTCACATGCTGGAGAACATAGTCGGGGGCATCACCCTCGGTCTTCACGCGATAAGTAGTATTGATAAGACCATTGCCCAGAGGAGCCACTTCTACAACATTGCCCTGAATGTTGAACTGAGAAACAATTGTGTTCATTGGAGTAATATTTTATAGGTTAGTATTTGCTTTTGCATAAATTAAGATATAGGTTGTCATTTTGAGCAGATCGAAAAATCCCATCATACATTGGATAAGATCCTTGACTTTGGCCCCTACGGGCGTCGACCGTTGGTTCACTACGTTCAGGATGACATAACAGTCCACTTATGGGCTGCAACGTTTTATCTTAAAATAATCACCATAGGCAAAAGTAAACAAAAGAACAGAGCATTACAAGATTAAAGTGAATTATTTTACTGCCTACTTTACTTTCCTATAATTATAATTTTGTTTTGGAAGCTGATTTTTCTTTGGGACAATAATCGGTTTACGCGGCTTTGATTCATTCAGCAATTTATAATACTCCTCTTTACTCATTCCAATTGACTTTACGGGAGTTATTCCTATTTCGGCTACTTTGTCAATAGAGATGACAAATGTTGCCGTTTTACCCCAAGGAATCAGATTCTTACTACGCTGTTCTTGCTCACTCCCCTTCTCTTTACAACTATAATATGAAGACACTTTCAAAGGACATGTATTAGTAATCACAACAAGTCTCTTTTTCTTAATTGTATCAGGCGTCTGTTTTACTTTCACGCATTTTTCCAGACTACATTTGTGCGAACTAATCCTTTTTATAGAATCCGATTCTGAATTTAATTCTTTTTTTACTTTTTTAGAGTCTGAGTTTCTTTTACTAGGTTGTGACTCTCTCTTTACTTCATATGAGGCATCGGTGGTTCTCCTTTTTGATGAAACATTGATCTTCCTGAACACATGATCATGACCGCAAACCTCACATTTATATTTTATTACAATAGGATTTCCATATTCATCATACTTAAATGCATTCTTTTTCGCAAAATGAATGGTTTCACCGCATCTACATGTTCCATACGATTTCAAAGCTTTTTCAATATAACATTCCTTACAATTAGATATCCATTCTTGTGCAGATACTGTTGTTGAGAATATTATCATAAACAGTAATAACATGTTCTTCTTCATAATGTCATTGTTTTTTTGTTATACATATCATTCCTTTGTCAGTCCTAGCATATACACAGTCTTTAGTTGCATATACATTCTCAGCACCACCTTGCCAATACACGTACGAATTCTCTTCCGATTCACACATGAATATAGCCTCATCAGTTGCAATGAGTATTCCGTCACTGCTGAAACATATATCATTTATCACAGCATCACTTCTCCAGAACAACAGCAAACTATCAGAATCGACATACTGTATTATTTCGTATGGAGTAGAGATCAACGTCATGTCGCCATTTGAGATAATCTTTGTCAGAACTATTGGTACTTTAACCAATTCATCATATGAATGATTATTTATGTTCACGTCATTAACAATAGCCAATTCATATTCATTCGCAACCAAAAAGAAAGTTGAATCAGTATGAGGAAACAAATTAAAGTTCTCTTGACAAAGTTCCATAAACAACTCAGCTCCCCACTCTTTAAGTTCCATTATTCTGTTCTCCTCCTTAAAAAAGATTCTGTCTCCGCAATTCAAATAATCTCCCTCATGGTTTGGATCATTAGCACTGCCGAGGTTCATTCTATTGCGAACTGGTTCAGATGTTGCACCACCATGATTTCCGTTATTGTCAACATGTAAAATATGTATTGTATTACCAGCATCAACAGATACATCCTCTTTATTATCTGCAATATATTCATTCTCTGCTTCTGTAACAACACGAACATCATATTCATGTGAAGTTCCATTTCTAATCTCTTTTATTACGCAGTCTTCACTCTGCATAACTTCGGACCACATTATATAATCTTCATCGTTTATATTAGCATTATCCAGAAGATCTACCTGTTCATTGGCATCGAATGTATTACCAGCCTTACGAGTATACTCCTCATTTTCGACGAATTCTATTCCATATTCAACATAAATCTCTTCTTCGAAAACTTCGTCACTCTCATCAACTGCCGTCAAATCATTTTCAAGTACCTCCTCTTTGTATTCCACGCATGTAGATTTACCAACTGACTTAGCCTCGTCTATGTTCTCTTTTTCTACAATCATATTTTGTGTCTGGCTATCAAATATATCCGCAAGTTCCTTACCCGACACATTGTTGCTTATGACAATATTGTCATCTTCAGCCTTGGGTACATCTATAAAATTATCTTCATGGTTGACAACTTCATCCACAGATTTTCTTTCTTGCCCGGAAGAGATATACGAAGTTCGTTCCTGATAACCGGAGTCGTTCAGTTTCATTTGTCGTTTTTTCTCTTCGGGAGAAAGTTGAGGCTGCAAATGCTCTGCCCTCGCCTTCATAATCGCTTCTGCAAGTTTATCGGTATTGACAATTTCGCTACGTTCAACCTTTAATGTCCCGTACCCACCGGAGGTACTATACGTTGGTCTAAGCCAGCCGTCAGACCCTCCAGACAAACTTTCTTGTGAGGTTTTTGCAGCATTGGCACCGGCACCGGCAGAATGGTTATTGTTTATTACCTGGTTCTGTTTTTCAATTTGCCCATCTGTGTATTGCGGATATGCAAAAAGAGGTGCAGAAATTAGTATTAAAAATGTAAGTATACGCATAGCATCAGAAACATTATATATATGTAAAAAACAATACTTTATTCTCTCTTCTTTGCATATATAAACCTCGTCTTAATTATCCTCTCGCGTTTCTTCCTAAGTATTTTAATATATGCTACGTCTCCCGGATTATGCATCCTCACGACATTGACATAATCTTGTGGGGAATCACATGGTATACCATTTATCTCCAGGACTATATCACCCTCTTTCAAGTAAACGAATTGTCCTCCCCCAAAGTAGGTCTTAAAGAAGTTTGTTTTGACCGTATCCACCATGTATCCCAAATAATTATCATCAATTTGCTTGATACGCACACCTCTTCCTTGGGTAATCTTCAAGACACTCTTCTTTGTATTTTCAGGAGTAATCTCTTCTATTGCCAATCCCAAATAAGGTAAATAATCCGGATTACAGAGAACACAATCATCGGGAGAGTGTCTGCACCCATCTTTATGCAAAGCATTGTCACTCATGGCTTTCATGCGAAGCAAAACAGGATGATTATCTTTTTTAGCCATCTTCTTCGATAAATGTCCTTTTATAAAAAGGCACTCATTCACTCGCCTATGCATATTATCACCATATGCAACCGGATATTTAACCTTTTTGTCAAGATATTTAATCAAGGTTACATTCTTTTCAAACTCTTCATTTTTTGCCAAAGCTCCATCTTTCAAGAATATATACCTATATCTCATTCGCCCCTTAAGTTCCCTGTCATTAACACGAGCAAGACGCAGCTCAACTATAACATTTGTTCTTTTCACACTCATCATATTATCTACAACAGTGTTTATTGTAGTTTCAACGAGACCTGCAGCAATACTTCCTGCCAGTCTGTCACCTAACTCATATTTGTCGCCTTGTGCAACCAATTCTTGCGTAGCGTTAGAAATCTCCCATCCGGCATCGGTTGCAAGCCCTGCAACAAAGGCGTTTCCTACGTCAGAGTCACCTGTTGCCCAACATATATAAATTGAATCGTTTGTAAATTTTGTACAGTATTTTGCATGAATTTCCTCTGATGAAAGAGCCTCACTAAGCGTCATTCCATCTTTAAGCCAGTTAAAGACTTCTGTATCAACAGGGGTAGAAACTTTGACACCATTCTTATATATTGAATTTTCAATATTAAATATTACATACGGGACACAGTTGTCAACATCGTAATAATTAATCGAGACCCAGCATCCGTCAAGCCCATAAAAAGGATTGTAGGCCAACAGAGCATCCCGTCTCAACTTATCAATAAGTTTTGGCGAAGCGTTTGCAGCACCCATTTCTGAAATAATCTGATTGACACCATCAATATCACCAACCCTCAGAAACGCGTTCCCTTCTATGAACAATATTTTCTCAAAATTAGGGTCATCGTATTCTGCAATTTTTTTATACAACGATGTCATACTGAAAATATCCTCAAATTTTTCTTCACTCAAATTCTCTTGGATAATCTGTATTAGTTCCTTACAGATCCTTTCTTTTCTATCCTTGTTTTTCGAGCAGATTTCTATTATTGTAGATTCCTGTTTATTAGTACTTTGGCCTGTATTATACAGATCAAAGTATTTGATAAGCAACGGATCTTCCGTTTTATTCTCAGAAAGACTCTGTGCACAAACACTCGTACCGAAACAAAATAGAAAAATCAACGTGCAACATTTAAGTTCTTGTACCAAAAACAATAAATCAAATACCTTTTTCATATTTCTAATAATTACCGATTACCCTTTCGCAATAGAATTTAGCATGTGAATTATTGTAGCAAATGAAGGCAAGAGGAATCTTAAAGAGTCATTTATACAGTTCCACAATCCTGTCCAATAACAGACATAAAAAAACGTAGGCTATATTCGCATATACCGGATACCTGTGGCCTTCGACTGCCGTACTCCCCGAATAACGGAATAAAGCCCACGTTGTAGAACAACGCAGGCGTATAACTTTATTCCTC
>JAFQEZ010000091.1 GCA_017398805.1 Bacteroidaceae bacterium
AGCGGTCAAACAATCCTCGCACTTTTTCCAAAAATCAAACAGGTTCAAGCTGTGGAATTTAACGGTGCCGGTTAAAGAGATTACCTCTGCTTGTCATTGCGCAATTGTCATCCCGACAGAGCGTAGCGACGAGGGATCTCTGTTTCATAACTAATGCAAATATTTTGCTGACCTACACCTTTTTGCTACTGACCCCCCAAAAAACACTCGCACTTCTTTGTTTCCTACTTCCCCTTATTTATAATATATATTCCTGCTGTTGCGAGAACTGCGGCTATCATATATTTGAAATAGAAGGGTTCACCAAGGCAGAGGCATGATGTGATTGCCCCCACCACAGGAATAAGCGAATTGAAGATTGCAACCTTGCCCACAGGATTACAGGTCAGCAATTTGTTATAAAGGGTGAAACCGAGCGTAGATATACATATCAGCAGGAAGAGTATGACCACTCCTGCCAATGTAACATTCGGAAGTGCGCCACCCATAAGAAGCGCGGGCAGGACAAGCATCAAGCCACCGAATGTAAGGCTATAGCCTGTACCCACAAAAACATCGACACGCTTGCTGAGGCCACGGGTCATGAGTCCTGCAAAGGCAGAACAGAAAGCATTCAGTATAATCATGCCGTCACCCATAAAAGTGAAACTGCCGCTGTCGGCTGCACCTAAGTTAAGCGCCATGATGCCTGCGAAACCTATCACACAACCGGCAATCTTGCGAAGGGTTAGTCTGTCGCTTTTGAAGAAGATACATGCAAGAAGCACCAGCATGAAGACACCCAAAGAATTGAGGATTGCGGCACGTGCACCTGCACTGTACGACAGCCCCACATAGAAGAAATAGTAATGCAGGCCTGTATTCAAGAGCGCGAACAACAGGATATAGAACCAACTTGAGGATGTGGCTACGGAGAAACGGCGCTTTGTACAAGCGGCGATTGAAAGCACGATAAGCCCGGACAGGGTAAACCGCACTCCGGCAAAGAGCATCTTGCCGGCAGTCATTGTCTGTGTTATCCCGAACTCTGCAAATCCAAGCTTGATTAGCGGATAGGCCCAACCCCATGCCATTGCAGCAGTGAGTGCAAATGCAACAACCCACACAGGGCGCTGGAAAATCGGGAGTTTTTCGTTGTCTTCCATACTTTGAAACTTGGCGGTGATTTTTCAGAAATTCAAGCAGTTTCTCAATGTTTATCTTTTCCACTTCCCCACTTGCCAGCGTTGTCTATGTAACCCCATTTATCATTCAGGCAGACAGCTGCAAGACCTTCGGAGAAGTTGTATATATCATCATACTTGTATGGCCATGTTATTTGAAAACAAATTCATAGTATTACGTTTTATAATCATACAATATGCAAATGTAACAAAAAACGCTGTTTACACAAAATGTGATTGCATTATATCATAACAGAAGCACCCCTGCACAGGGGTGCTTCTGTTATGATAAAGAAACAACAAGGAATCAGTTCTTTGCCTTTCCAAGTGCAATATTTACACCGAAAGAGACATTTGCATTCATGTTTTCGAGCGGAATGAACTGCTTGCCAACCTTGCTGAGGAAGCAATCTGTACCCACAAAGAAACTGAAGCCTGTGCAGTGGACATTTGCCATTGCGCCGAAGCCTGCTCCGTATGTACCTACACGTCCGCTGACAGCGAAATCAAGTACATCAAGAGGTGATACGTTCACAACAAGCATACCCTGATTGTTTGTATATGGGCCATCGAAACAGCCTGTATAAAGCAGGCCGACACTCAATCTGCGGTAGAAAGGCATCTCATACTCTGCTGCAAGATTCAACTTTGCACCGATACCTTCGGTAACACTTCTTTCGCCCTTGTCCTCAAGAGCAAAGAAATCTTCAAGGTCATCTCTCAAGCCCTCCCACTGGTCGTCGAGAGTATTGCCGTTACCGTGGATAGCCATGTTGTCGAAACCGTCGAACACGTATGGTGCATCGGGAGATATCGCTGCATGTGCGGCCTTGCTCCATGAGATGAAACCGAGGTCATTCAAAGATGCCGACAATGTAAGACCGTTGAGTGGTCCTTTCTTGAATTCATATGCAGCACCGAGGTCAATACCCATACCGAAACCGTTCATGCCAAGTTTAACATCGTCATAACCATCGACCATGGTCTTGCCATTCACGCTCTTGTCTGCCGAATGGCCGAACTGTCCGCCCAAAGCGATGTCGGCATCACCCTTTGCCATAATCTCCCAACGGTCGGCATTGGCCTTGATGCTCATGTTGTCGAAAGAGGCGTTGGCATAACCCAAACCGAAGAGGAACTTGAGACGTGCACCCACTGTCAACGAATTGGTGATTTTACGTGAGTGACCCAAAGAGAGGTCGGCGAAATTACGTGTACGCACATTCACATCACTGAAATTGTATTCGCCGTTGCCCATGACCTTCATGAAACGGAGCATGTCATAAGGCAGCGAAACACCTGTTGATGAACGCATGGTCAAATCAATAGAGTTGAAACCGCCCCAGGCATGGAAGGCTGTAGAGAGGATTGTCATGTCCATATTGAGAGCAACCTTGTTCTCATCCTCCAAATCGCCAAGGAACTTGTCTGCACTTATGGTAGGGTGCATGAAGGTGACGAGCTTGTCGCTGTTGAGGTGTGAGTCGTAAAGGAAATTGCCCATTCCTACATTACCCATAGCATCGATGTTTATGTTACCGAGCACCGGGATAGATACATGTCCACGTGTACTCATGAGCGCAGGGTTCAAACGATAACGCATCACATTACCTTCGGTAAAATATCCGGTGCGGAGCACCTGTGCATTAACACCTGCACACAACAGCAGCAACAATGCCACTGTGAAGATTCTTCTGAATCCGGAATTCATTATTTTCATGATTGTCTCTTTTTATGTAAGGAAAATCAGTTAAGGTCCACCTCTATCGGTTTCTCGATATTGAGGGTCATCTTCTCGATCTTTATATACTCGTTTGAGTTGAGTTTTCCGGAACCGACACCATTGAGTTCGATATCCAAAGTATCAAGTTCGCCGAGTTCGCCGTTCTTTGCACTGAGAAGAATCCTGAATGCAGACTTCACCGGAGCAGTCAACTCTCCATTCTTTATACCCTCGCCGGCCTTCACCTTGCCTTCTACAGTTGCCACGATATTCTTGAGTTGCTTGCCGTTTGCGTCATAAGCCACCACTGCAGGAGTGAAATCGGCAGGAACGGTATTTGCAATCTCAATATCGATTGTTACAAGTTCGAGGTCTTTTATATAATCGGTAACCTCAGTCGGGTCGTCACCAAGCACATCTTCGATAGTCTCGGTATATGTCAAGGCAACCTCATTGAACTCAAGAGGTATTATGACCTCGTAGTCACCGCTGACATCCATCTTGTTGCCAAGGAAGATGTCCACATGTTCCTCGGTATTGTTCTTCGACTTCATCTCGAAACCGATTGTGTGAGGAAGTTTCTTGAAAAGGTTGCTCAAATCGGATTTTACAGCAACACAACCCTCCATATTCTCGCCATTGTTGGTCACGAGGAACCTGTTGACCGATGCTGCCTGGATATCAAAGTGTGCAAGAGCCTCAGAACCCTCGATGTAGTTGCCGTTCTCATCGTAACCTCTGATTACCACCTCCGAAGCAACAGAGACAGCGGAGTTGTTATTCACATTCACAACAAGCTGCGGATTGGCGAAATCGAGCACTGTGCCATCCTCATAAAGGAAATCAAGGTCATCGCCAAGGTCAATGTCTATAGACTCATTGATATCATCAATCTCCACGTCAACCTGGGCCTCAATGTGTTTTATGTCAAAATCATCGATTTTGATAATGGGCACGAAAGCGACATCGTTGAAAGTACGGTAACCGCCGGCAATTTCACCTGCCTCAACCATAACGATATTCGACTTTACAGAACCGTTGATTTCAAGCTTATCCTCGAAATCCATTCTACCGTTCTTTATTTGATAACCATCCTTGAAATTCAACGCCTTGATATAGAAATCCCAGCCCATGGCGAACTGTGTTCTATCCTCATTCACATGGACTGCGCCCTCAAGATAGAGTTTGTCGCCTTTCACACGTGTATCCTCCACGAACTCGATGTATTCAGGAACACGAACAAAGAAGTGTTCATCCTCGTCACCGGCTGTAGAGAGCTCAAGACTGTCCATCAGTTCGAACAACTCGGGATCGGTTGCACAAAGGACATCTACCTCAAGATGCATCTTGACAGGTTCTTCAAACTCCACCCTATAAATCCTGTTCAGTTCCTTTGGCAAATCCTTCTTGTGGAAATCGAACTCCACATCATTCTTGTCGATATTCTCATCAAGAGATACCGCAACCTTATGCGCATCAAGTTCCGCTATCAGATTGTCCTTGACCTCACGAGGAAGATAAGGATCATTCTCTATAGCCTCTACAGCCTCTTCATAACTATCGAAGAGTTCCTTCAAGTCCATTGAATAGTGCTGTTCCTCGATATAAGTGTCAATGTGGAGACCGTCCACCTCATCGATCTCGAAGTCAACGGCATCAAAAGTACCGTTCTTCTCGATTATATACGAACCGTCATCCCTTACATTGACCACATCACTCTTTGCCGGATCAATCATCTCGGTAAGCCTGATTGTATCTGTAGAACCTACCGGAATCGACAATCCGTTGCCTACCCCTACAGTCATGTCAATATCCTTTGACAAGTCGTAGGCATCGTCTACGCTGCATGACATTGCAGTGAGACACAATGCCGAAGCGAACAGCTTCAAGGCACTGTCAATAGTTCTGCTTCTCATAGTAATAAGTAATATAGTGTTATTAAATGTTTCTTAAAACGAACTGTTACGTTTTACAAATATAAACATTGTTTTCCTAAACAAAACATTTTTTAACACATTCTTGATTTGTAATAATTATTTTATACATATTGTGCCCCACGACAAGCATCTTAGCAAGCGTAAAGAAGGAAGAAACAGGCATTTTGGAATATAAGAAAACAGTGGAACAAACAATATGGAAAAATATTATTTAGAAATTTAAACAGCTTATAATATTTTATTATAAATTTGCAGTTAGCCTTCGTGCCTTCTGCACAGAAGGCTGCAAATAGACATTCATTCACAAAAACAAAAAATATGCTGACATTAGACAAAATCTATCACGCATCCTTTGTCCTTAAGGACGTGATAAGACGCACGGAACTTGTACCTGCGCCGAATGTGAACAAGAAAGCAACAGTATTCCTCAAACCGGAAAACCTTCAGCTCACAGGTTCTTTCAAGGTGCGCGGTTCGTACTACAAGATTTCGCAGCTCTCCGAAGAGGAGAAGTCAAAAGGTGTGATTGCATGTTCTGCCGGCAACCATGCCCAGGGTGTAGCCTTGGCTGCCACAAAGAACGGCATCAAGTCACTTATCTGCTTGCCCGATTGCGCCCCCATCTCAAAAGTTGAAGCCACAAAGGGTTACGGTGCAGAGATATGTCTCGTACCGGGCGTATATGACGATGCATACAAACGCGCTACAGAACTCCGTGATGAGCATGGATATACATTCATCCACCCGTTCGACGACGAGGATGTTATTGCCGGACAGGGAACTATAGGTCTTGAGCTTATGGACCAGATGAAGGATGTCGACGCCGTAATAGTACCTATCGGCGGCGGTGGTCTTATCTCAGGTGTCGCATTCGCAATCAAGTCCTTGAACCCCGACATCAAGGTCTACGGTGTTCAGGCGGCAGGTGCTCCAAGCATGAAGAACTCTGTAGAGCACAAGCAGATTGAGCGCCTTGATGCAGTATCTACAATTGCCGACGGTATCGCAGTAAAACAGCCGGGCGAAAACACATTCGATATATGTAGCAAATATGTCGACCGGATTGTTACTGTTACAGATGATGAGGTTTCATCGGCAATCCTTTCCATGCTCGAACATCAGAAACTAATCACCGAGGGCGCAGGTGCAGTTGCAGTTGCAGCCGCAATGTTCGACAAGGTGCCCATTGAGGGCAAGAAGGTTATCTGTGTGGTTTCGGGCGGTAATATCGATGTAAACATCCTTGACCGTGTTGTGAAGCGCGGCTTGCTGACAGCAGGACGCACATGCCTCATCAAGGCCGAATTGCTTGATCGTCCGGGCCAGTTGCACCAGATTGCCAAGGTCATTGCTGAGCACGGCGGTAATGTAATTGAGATGCACCATGAGCGCACAAGAGCAAACACCAACATCAACGGCTGCTTCTTGAGAATCACCCTTGAGACACGTAACTTTGACCATGTAAACGAAATCAAGCAGGCACTTGAGAATGCAGGCTTCAAGATTTACGAATAATAAATTATCAATAAACCATAAAACATACAATTATGCTTAAGAAAGTTTATACAAGTAATGCACCCGAGGCTATCGGCCCGTACTCACAGGCAATCATCTGCGGCAACATGCTCTTCACATCGGGCCAGGTGCCCATCAACCCTGCAACAGGGAATGTTGAGACAGAGGGTATCACAGACCAGGCTACACAGGTAATGAAGAATCTTGCTGCAGTACTCGAAGAGGCCGGCACATCATTCGACAAAGTAGTGAAGACAACTTGCTTCCTCAGCGACATGAATGACTTTGCTGCTTTCAACGCTGTCTATGCCGAGTACTTCACAAGCAAGCCTGCACGCTCTTGCGTTGCCGTAAAGACACTCCCAAAGAACGTTCTTTGCGAGGTTGAGGTTATCGCTGTTATCTGATAACAGCATTGCATTTCAACAATAAAAGGTCACCCGCGGGTGACCTTTTATTGTTGTAGAGCCGTAGGGGCATCCCTTGTGGGTGCCCAAAAGAGAACAACGCCGTAGGGGCGGTACCGGCGTGTCCGCCCAAAAGATAACAGAGTACAACACCGTAGGGGCATCCCTTGTGGGTGCCCGAAAGAGTACAACACCGTAGGGGCGGTACCGGCGTGTCCGCCCGAAAGATAACAGAGTACAGAGCAAAGATGAAAGATGAAAGAGCAAAGCTTTCGCTCGCTTGCACAAGCTTTCATCTTTCCATTTAGGACAGTATTCTTCCTATAAAGATTCCTCCGCCATACAAGGCAAAAAGCAGAAGAACAATCAGAAGACTCCTTAGCAGAGCCACTACAACATCCACTGCCACGCAGAAACTCTCGCAGACAAGGATTCCTGCCACGTAGACCATGAGTGCTGTCACTGAAACGATATTTGTATCCGAAAAATAAGGAACGCTGTCGGAAATCAGGGGCTGCAGGCCCACAAGGAGACCACACACAAATGCAAACAGGAGCAACAGAGAGGATACATAACGATTGCTTTCCACTTCACCACCCCACAGGGAGTTGTCTATTCGCCGGAACCAGGTAAAAAGATGCTTCATAACTCAAGATATTATAGTTCCAGCAACAAGAATGTATTTTCGTAGACCAATGCCAGCCCTTTCACCACAAAGAGCGAAGCGATAAGGATTGCCAGCAGATAACGGTTTACCGGCGATAAAGAAGATTGATCCCCGTCACATTCATTCCCGTTTTCTACAAAAAGCGACGAGGTAAAGAGTTTCCACAGAGCAACGGCACGAAGGAGATTCCACAAAAAAGCAAACACCACATACAACGGGGAGTAATCGGGCATGAACTTTGAATTGCCCTCGACAAACGGTATGTGGGACTGCCAAGAAGGTGCAAACAGTGCCGTGAAACTCATTATGTATGACATGAAGAGGAAAACCGCCCATGAACGTCTTTCCGGTTCAAGACGGTTGCAGGCATATAGCAGGGAGTAGCCATAACAGCATACCATTATCGACAACAGTAGCAACATGCTGCCGAGAATGTCTGTAACGGCGTCGCGCGACAATGGATTCAGCAGCATGTAGGAGTAATAGAGGAACATGTATAGTTCACAAACCGACAATACCCACAATGCCCTTTTGGGATTCCTGCCGACAGCCTTAGGATATATAATTATAAATGCAGACAAAGCCAACAGGGATGCCACTGCCTCACCCATAACAGTTACGGAGAAGTTGAAGACCTGATTGTCTGCCACACCAAGAAGCAGATGCACAGCCGCGCCATAGAGTATTTTGTCAAGACTGAACATCGACAGGATTGAGGGCAATGCCAACAGAAGCACCACAATAATGTGGCGCTTCCCTACTCCGTCTCTGAGGCTATATCCAAATACTCGGTTCTCCATTTATCGCAATCCGGTGTTTCTATCTGATAACAAACAAACCCGGTTATCGGTTAAGAAGTTCGATGTATTATAGTTTGATGTTCATTCCTGTGACTGAGAAGCCGTTCAATAGATCGGCTACAGGCATACGTTTCTTGCCGGCAAGCTGAACGGTAACCAAAGAGATGTAGCCACCGTCAACCGCAACCTTCATGAATGACTTGCCATCCGAAACAAGTGTACCACGCTCTTTATTGTGAGAGCAGCGTTCCTTGACCACGTCGTACACCTTCAATGCAATATCATTGCCTGACTCATCTGTGAGTTCGCACCACGCAGCCGGATAGGGTGACATGCCACGCACGAAGTCATATACGGCATCGATGCCCTTTGTCCAGTCGATGCGGCATGTATCACGGAAAATCTTTGGTGCCGGCCGCAAGTCGCACTCGTTGATATACATTGCACTCTGCGCTACAGCCGTTGCATTACCGGCAACAATGGCCTCAACTGTACGCACCACCGTATCTCCACCCTGGAGCATCAGTTTATCGTGCAATGTTCCGGCATTGTCATTCTCATCAATGGCAACGACATCACGGAATATCACGTCACCGGTATCAATCTCATGTTTCAGGAAGAAGGTGGTGACACCAGTCTCCTTGTCACCGTTGATGATAGCCCAGTTAATAGGTGCTGCTCCACGGTACTGCGGAAGGAGCGAAGCATGCAGATTGAACGTTCCAAGACGTGGCATGTTCCACACGCTCTCGGGCAGCATACGGAAAGCTACCACTATCTGAAGATCGGCATTCCATGCACGCAACTCGCTCTGGAAAGCCTCATCCTTCAACGACTCGGGTTGCAGGACAGGCAGTCCCTCGGCTACAGCATACTGTTTCACGGGGCTCATGAGCAATTGCGTTCCACGTTTGTTTATCATCTTGTCGGGCATAGTGACAACACCGACAATCTCATAACCGCAATCTTCACTGACGCGCTGCTTCTCAACAAGCCTACGCAACGGCTCCACCGCAAAATCGGGTGTTCCAAGATATACTATCCTAAGTTTTTCCATAATGATTCAATTAATCCGATGTAAATTCCAAGAGGGTCTTACGGTATGCCGTGAATATCGCCGATTTTGAAATGAAGCCGATATACTCTCCATTTACATCCTCCACGGGCAGATTCCATGCACCTGTCTCCTCAAATTTGCGCATTACAGCCTCCATCGGCTCTTCGATACCAAGACGCTCAGGCACATTACTCATCAAAGAAGCCACAGTATAACGGTGGTAGAGTTCCTGACGGAACATCACATGCCTTATATCATCAAGATGTATTATACCTACAAGACGGTTGGCAGAATTTACAACAGGGAAAATATTTCTTTTTGTCTTTGCTACTACAGCGGTAAGTTGCCCGAGGTCCATTTCGGGACTCACCTTCATGAAGTTCTTCTCTATCACATCGGAAACCTTTAGGATTGTAAGCACAGCCTGATCCTTATGATGGGTTATGAGTTCTCCTCTTTGAGCAAGACGCACTGCATAAATATTATTGCTGTCGAAAAGGCGCACTGTAAGGTAAGAGAATACCGACACAATCATCAAAGGAAGGAAAAGTGCATACCCACCGGTAAGTTCAGCAATGAGGAATACCCCTGTCAGCGGTGCATGGAAGACACCGGACATGAGTGCAGCCATACCGAAAAGGGCAAAATTCCTATCCGATACAGGGATTGTAAAATCAAGCATATTGCATATGCTTGCAAAGAGATAGCCTGTCACACATCCGAGGAATAGGCTGGGGGCAAATATACCACCGCATCCGCCGCCGCAGTTCGTCACTGTAGAAGCCACAGCTTTGAAAAGTATAATGAAGAGCATGTATACAAGTATGAACCTTGCATGCCCATAGAAAAGCGAATTGTCAAGAATTATATTTTCTGATGTGCCGTTTATCAGATTCGTTATGGTCTCATAGCCCTCTCCGTATAATGGCGGAAAAAGGAATATAAGAATACTCAGTATACTGCCGCCTATCGCCAGTTTGGCATAGGGGTTGCGGAGCTTCTTGAACTGCCGTTCGATGGCTGTAGTCACATGGGTAAAGTAGAGCGAGACAAGACCACAGACAATACCAAGCAGTATTACATAAGGTACGCGCGCAAGGTTGAAGGCATCTTCCATGTGAAACTCGAACATGGCATCCGTGCCCATAAGTATATAAGATATAGTAGCAGCCGTAACGCTTGAGATGAGAAGCGGCAGCAGGGATGACATCGTAAGGTCAAGCATCAACACCTCCAGCACAAACACAAGACCTGCAATAGGAGCCTTGAAGATACCGGAAACAGCACCTGCCGCACCGCAACCGATAAGCAGCATCATAACCTTCTTCTCCATCTTGAAGAAACTGCCCAGATTCGAGCCTATTGCCGAACCGGTCATGACTATCGGGGACTCTGCTCCGACAGAACCGCCGAAACCGATGGTTACACCACTGGCCAACATAGACGACCATGTATTGTGACGGCGTATCTTGCCCATGCGGCATGATATGGCGTAAAGCACCTTGGTAACTCCATGACTTATATCGTCACGGATAACCTTGCGTATAAGGATACCCGTTATAAGAATACCTATTACCGGATATACAAGATAAAGCCAGTTGAATGTATGAGGGTCGAAGCCGCCCGTAAGCAGATGCTGTATGAAATGAATGAAATGCTTCAGGGCAAAAGCTGCAAGAGCAGAGAGTACACCTACAATGAAACTCAGCACCAGAATGAACTGGTTCTGAGAAATATGCTTCTCGCGCCACACAATGAAACGGTTGAGCCACCCGGTGTTATCTTTCTGCTTTTCCATCACTCCCTTATTACGGTCACTGTACCGTTTGAAGTAAGTTTTATTATACTTGACGATTTTGCAGTTCCCTTTTCAAGCTGCTTATAGTTCACCACATAATCGACAGCATTGATTATCTCGGGGCTTATCTCGCTGAAATTCCCGGGCGTAGGTTCTCCGCTTATGTTTGCCGAAGTTGAAACCACAGCCTTCTGGAAACGGTAACAAAGTTCCTTGGAAAAGAGTTCCGAGGTCACACGTATGCCCACACTGCCATCCTCTGCAATGAGAGAAGGTGCTACATTGCGTGCACCGTCATATATTATGGTCAGCGGTTTTGTTGTCAGTTCAATGAGATCCCATGCTACAGAAGGAACACTGCCGACATATCTTGCAAGACGGTCGGCGCTGTCAACAAGCAGCAGCATTGCTTTGCTGTCGGCACGCCTCTTTATCTCAAAGACACGCTTGACAGCATCGTCATTGGTGGCATCACACCCAATTCCCCATACAGTATCTGTAGGATAGAGAATCACACCACCCTTCCTCATTATCTCTACACACTTCTTTGCCTCATCTGCAATAGTACCCATAGCCGGTCTGTTTAAAATTCACTTGTAAAGTGGAAACGTATTGACTTGAAATCGTTCTGCGCCATCTGCAACACATAGTTGCTGTCGGCAAGGAATACATCGCGTCCCTCGATATCCTTCGCCATATATTGATACTTGCGTTTCTTGAAGTTCTCAAGTTCGGCAGGGTCATCACTCTCAATCCAGCATGCCTTATAAAGGTTAACAGGCTCCCAGCGACACTTCGCATTATACTCGTTCTCAAGACGATACTGGATAACCTCGAACTGGAGCTGACCGACTGTTCCTATCAGTTTCCTTCCATTATGCTGGTTCACAAAGAGCTGTGCCACACCTTCACCCATCAGTTGGTCGATACCCTTTGCAAGCTGCTTGGTCTTCATCGGGTCGGCATTTTCAATGTACTTGAACATCTCGGGCGAGAAGCTCGGCAAGCCTTTGAAATGGAGCATTTCACCCTCGGTAAGCGTATCGCCGATCTTGAAGTTGCCGGTATCGGGCAAACCGATGATATCACCCGGATAGGCCTCCTCAATGGTACTCTTGCGCTGAGCCATGAACTGGGTGGGCGAAGAGAAACGAAGATCCTTGCCCAGACGTATATGACGGTAAGGAGTATTGCGCACGAATTTTCCCGAACATATCTTGCAGAAAGCCACACAGGAACGATGGTTCGGGTCAATGTTCGCTGTTATCTTGAATATAAAACCTGTAAACTTGGAATCTTCGGGGTTTACCACGCGCTCAAGAGCCTGGACAGGACGTGGACTTGGGGCAATCTTGACGAAACAGTCAAGCAGTTCCTGCACACCGAAGTTGTTCAGCGCCGATCCGAAGAATACCGGAGCAACCTTGGCGTCAAGATAATCCTGCACATTGAATTCAGGATATACACCGTCGACAAGTTCAAGGTCTGATCGAAGTTTGAAAGCAAGATCTTCGCCAATATTCCTGTCAAGTTCCTCACTGTCGATGTCAACTTCAACCTTCTCGGTCACTCGCTGCTTGTTAGGTGTGTAGAGGTCAAGTTTCTGCTCGAATATATTGTAAACACCCTTGAAGCGCGATCCTTGATCGATAGGCCAACTGAGCGGACGAACGGCAATCTGCAGTTCACTCTCAAGTTCATCGAGAAGTTCAAACGGGTCGCGACCCTCGCGGTCCATCTTGTTGACATAGACAATTACCGGAGTATTACGCATACGGCACACAGCCATGAGTTTACGTGTCTGCGTCTCGACACCCTTTGCGCTGTCGACAACAATGATTACACTGTCAACGGCTGTAAGCGTACGGAATGTATCCTCGGCAAAGTCCTGGTGACCGGGAGTATCAAGAATGTTTATCTTGTAGCCTGCATAATCGAACTCCATGACAGAGGTGGTAACAGAAATACCACGTTGTTTCTCAATCTCCATCCAGTCCGATGTCGCAGTCTTCTTTATCTTGTTCGACTTCACGGCACCCGCCACCTGAATCTGGCCACCGAACAGCAACAGTTTTTCGGTAAGCGTTGTCTTACCGGCATCAGGGTGCGAAATGATCGCAAAAGTCCTTCTTCTTCCAATCTCTTCCTGTACGTTCATCTATATACTCTTTTAATGTTTTCCATAATATCTGCAACTGCAATCTCAATTCTCTCCGTCCAAATCAAGCCTGCCCTCTTCATCCTCCTTGAAATAGAGGGAAAGCATCGATATGAAGCGCGTAATCTCATTTGTAGCATTGATTGTAGCCTCATTTATCTCTCTTTTCTGCAGTTTCATGAGCCACACCATATAAAGGGCATCGAAACAGTTCTCGATTTCACCTTTGTCACGGCCTTCGCTCTTTGTCCTGAACTCAACGATAAAAGGCAGTGCCTTATAGTATGCAGCCGAATAGTAGGGCATCTTTGGCGATTTCAGAAGTCGAAGATGAAGGTCTGTCAGGTTTATTATTACATTCCTGTTTATCTGCAGATGCCCTTTCTCCTTGACATCCTCGAAGCGCATCATCTCAATGAGATTCCCGTACCACTCGAGCAGCTCAGCCTTGGCTTCGGGCTGCAGGCCATATGGCGTCACCATATTGGCATCAATCTTATCCATTGACAACTCATTGGCACGTATCATATCCTCAACCTGCCACATATACAGCAGATACTCTGCTATATTCTTTTTCCTTAATTCGCGAGAAACAAACAAAGCAAATATATTTTAATGGAATGAAAATACACCGGTTGCAATCAATGCAGCACCGACAATGGAACCAATCATGACGGCCGATCCTATAATCCTGTTTATAATCCAGATGCCACGCACATCAAAGCGCGCTCTTAATTTATTGACCACATAGGTAATGAACAGCCACCACAGCATTGCACCACCGAAAATCGAGAGATAGCCGATAAATTGTTTGAACAGCGTCTGCTCGGGCAACATGAAGTTTAGAGGTGTAAAGAGGGCTAAGAAAAGAAGTATTATCATCGGATTGGACAAAGTGATGAAGAAGCCCGTAACACCGTTATGCAACAGGTTACTCTTATTGCGGCTCACATTACGTGTATTCTGGACCGGATTTGTACGGAATGTATGCAGACCGAATATGAACATCACTGTAGCACCGATAATCTGCATCCAGAAAAGCGCCATCTCATTGCTTATGAAATCGTAAAGGAACGAGAGGCCGTAACCTGTAAGCAATGCATAGAATATATCACTGAAAGCCGCACCTGTGCCTGTCACAAGACCATATGCACGACCTTTGTTCAAGGTACGCTGCACGCACAGTACACCCACGGGACCCATGGGTGCAGAGGCTACAAGACCAATCAGTATTCCCTTCACGACAATCTCTAAAGTCGAGATTTGGGAGAGCAAACTCTGAAATACTTCATTCATATTGCAAAGTTTACATTTTTTTATGAGAAAACCGCCATATAAACCATATTTTTATCGTCCCGAGAGCAAAAAAAATGCACCTACACGGAAGTATAGGTGCAAAAAGGAGCATATAACAGTCAAAAGAATATCAAGATGCATTATCCTCCAGTTCTTTGAATGTTGACGAATCTCTATTTGAAAGTCTACGGAGCGATATTATGACAACAATATCCACAACCCCGGACGCAAGAGCCCCCAACCCCAATATCAAAGCAGTTGCCCCCGCATTGAAGACTTCAAAAAGGACCAACAACGACACAAGCAACAAAACAAAAGGCGCGGCAAAGAGAGACAAAGCGATCGCACCCTGTTTTCTAAGCAAGAACAATTTGTAAAGATGATACAGGGAGAGTATGAGTATCAATAATGCAAATATCTTGCCGAACACATTGACAAAACCGTATGGCAATACCAGAAGCCAGAAACCGAAGATGACGCTGCCTGTATCGACCATGATTTCCGGTACAACCGCCATCCCGGTCCGTTCACCACGAAAAACAAATATCTTTACAAGAGAAAACAAGGCAGGCAGCAGGAACAGAAGTCCCAGAATACGGACCATCAGCACCATCGCCCCACCACTCATAAACAGGAAAAGCAAACCAAGCAAAACCAGCATGACACTACGATACACACCTTTCATACGATATTAGAAGCTGTTTGAATTTCTAAAAAATATTTTCTTATAGAAGCCGTATCGTTTGTTTCGCCGTTTTTTATATTCAAAAATGTCTGTTTTCTTCTTTTTTTCAGTTACGTAGCCCGCTACGCGCCTTAAAAAAATAAAAAAAACATCCTATTTTGGATCTATAAAAAACCAGGCGATATAAATTCAAACAGCTTCTAATTTCAGCAGAAACGTCATCAAAACGCATCCGTAAACAAAACGAAGATAAGGGGAGTATTGTTCTTTCAGGTTAGAGAAGAGGTTCAGGACTCAGAAAAGAAGCGCGGTTCGCATATTACCAGCAGCAATCCATCGATTATGATATAGTCGGCTTTAAAGAACCTTCCGCATTGGGAATCCACACCGACAAGCGACACAGGGAAAGAACCTGAAGAAGAGAATGAAGGGAGTTCGACCAAGACGTTATCCCTGAATGTTCCGCCAAGATCACCTACAAGTTTAAAGAGCGCTTCACAGGCACACCACTTCATCAACAAGGCTTCATTGGCACATTCGCTATCAAGAAGATTACGTTCGCCATCACACGCTATTTTCCCTGCAAGCGGCATAATATTCCGGCTTAGCAATTCGGCATCCACACCAAAACCACTATTGCCATATGCCAGCACTGCATATCCTTTAGTATGGGAAACCCCTATGCAATCATCGGCATTTTTCAGGAAAGGCTTGCCTACCGAATTGTAGACTATACGCTCATCCGGGCCATAGACATGGGCAAGCAATGCACGGACAGCCAACCATTCAAGCCTGCGACCCGGACTTTTCATCTCTAAGACAGACTCGGAATATTCAGCGGGGAGCATGGCAAGGAGCATCGCTTCATTCTCCGTGATTTTCCACACCACTACAGAGACATTTCCCAACTTATAACACCCGGAAAGCGGCATAATCAGGCATCATCATCGTCACTCTCCTCACCAACCGGCAAAGTGACCTTTATCTTTACAATACGGTGTTTATCTTTCTCCTCCACCTCAAAGGCGACTCCACCGCACACAATTGTTTCATGCAATTTAGGGAATTCACCCTTAACCTCAAGAAGCAACCCGGCAAGAGTATCAGCCTCGCCCGACAAGGCCTCAAACTCATCATTGTCAATTGATACAACCTTATAGAAATCGGCAAGCATCGTCCTTCCGTCGAACAGATAGATATTGTCGGCAATCTTCTCGTAAGAGGTCTCCGGTTCATCGAACTCATCATTGATTTCGCCCACAATCTCCTCTATGATATCTTCAAGTGTTATAAGACCCGACACCCCCCCGAACTCATCGACAACGATAGCCATATGTACCTTCACTGTCTGGAAATCACAAAGAAGATCATCTATCTTCTTTGTTTCGGGCACAAAGAAAGGCTGACGGATAAGCGACTGCCAACGAAAACCTTCGCCTTTATTCAAATGAGGTATCAGATCCTTGATGTACAACACGCCACGTATATCATCCTGCGTTTTTCCATAGACCGGGATTCGGGAATATGCATTTTCGGCAGCACACTTGAGAACCTCCTGATACGGTGCACGCATGTCAAGCATAACCATATCAAGACGCGAAGTCATTATGCTCTTGACCGTTTCATCACCGAAACGGATGATACCTTCGAGCATCTTCTTCTGTTCCCCTATTTCCTTTTTGTCTGTCAGCTCAAGAGCCTGCTCGAGTTCATCGACCGAGAGCAGATGACTCTTCTTGGAAACAAGGCGCTGCATGAATGTTGTAGAACGGACGAGGAATGACGAGAATGGTGAGAGGATGCGCACAAGCACCCTGAATTTCGTTGACGAAAAACGCGCAAAACCTACCGTGTTACACTTCGAATAGATCTTGGGCATCACCTCCCCGAAAAGAAGCAACAGGAATGTCAATACAACCGTAAGCAACAGGAACTCAAGCCACTCCGCCCCCGGACCGAAGTCCAGGATGCTCATGAAGAAAAAGTTGAACAACATGACAATACCTACATTCACGAAGTCATTGACTATAAGTATTGTTGCCAACAGACGCTCCGGATCACTCAACAGCCCCACAATACACCTGTCTTTCTCCGACTTGGACTCTTTCATCTCGTCAAGTTCCTCACGGGTTAAAGAGAAGAATGCCATTTCGGATCCGGATGCAAATGCCGAACACATAAGCAAAAAAACAGCAACCACAAGCGCCACAACAGCCTCAACCGAGGGTGCAGAAACACTTATGGGCACAGCGAAATTAAATATCTGCACAAAGGCAGCTAAAAATGTATCCAAAATTCAAATGTTTAAATTAGAACGGCGCACCTGAAGGATTTGCATCCTGAACCGGAGCAGATGCGGTAGAACGTGAAGAGAGCATTTCCATAGTCTCCGCAAGGATTTCTGTACGGTAACGGCGTATACCGTTCTGGTCCTCATAGGTATTTGTCCTTATCTTGCCTTCTATATAAACGCGGTCACCTTTATGGACATATTTCTCGGCAACCTCAGCAAGACCGCCCCACAACACAATGTTATGCCACTCAGTCCTTTCAGGGACCTGAGTACCGTTCTGGAGAGTATACGCACGCTCGGTAGTGGCAAGCACCATGTTGGCTACAGCCACATTGCGGTCAAGGTGACGCACGTCGGGATCTTTACCTACGTTGCCTATCAATATCACTTTATTTACAGACATATCAATATTCTTTAATTTCTTGTTGCAAAGTTACTAAATTTAGATACTTGAATCAAATATTTCAATACAAATATTCAATATTATATATCAACCGTAAAATTCCATATCAACAAACGGCATGGAAACAGACAAATTTACTGCATATGTTCCAAAAAGCCACAAGAACAAGTAAAACCACACATTTTTTGTAAAAAAAGAGCCATAAATTTCTGTTATAGCAAAAAAAGCAGTATATTTGTCATCCGAAATTTAAAACATAGATAATCAAATATAAAACAGAAGCAAAAATGACAAAAGCAGAGGTTGTAAATGAGATTGCGAAGAAGACAGGTATTGAGAAATCTGTGGTTTTGACAACAGTAGAATCATTCATGGAGGTGGTAAAAGGCTCTCTTGCCAACCAGGAACCGGTTTATTTGCGTGGTTTCGGTAGTTTCATCATCAAGCACAGAGCTGTAAAGACAGCCCGTGATATCCACAAGGAGAAGACTATCACCATTCCGGCACATGATATCCCGGCTTTCAAGCCAGCCAAGACTTTCGTAAACGATGTAAAAAAATAAACAGTGATTAATCAATAAATTTTTTAACTATGCCAAGCGGAAAGAAAAAGAAAAGACATAAAATGTCTACGCACAAGCGTAAAAAAAGACTGAGAAAGAACAGACATAAGAGCAAGTAAATCAGTCTGTACAGATACAAAAAACAAACTTGTAGGAACGGCATACAGAACTTCAGGTTTGTTTTTTGTTTTAATGATGCTAAAGGAGCATAAAACAACTGAACTTCCAATTAAGGTCAAGGGTCTTGCCTTAAAGTAAAAGAGACCCGCTAAATCAAAAATAGTATTGTGACAAGCGAACTTATTGTAGATGTTCATTCAAACGAAATCTCCATCGCCATCACCGAAGAGAAGCAACTGGTGGAGTTTCAGCGCGAAGAACAGACCGAAACGTTTTCAGTAGGCAACATCTACCATGGGCGTGTAAAGAAAATCATGCCCGGCTTGAATGCCTGCTTTGTTGATGTCGGTTCCGAAAAGGAAGCATTCCTGCACTATTCCGATTTAGGTCCACAATTTTACTCTCTTCAGAAATACCTGAAGCAGGTCACAAGCGACCGCAAGAAGAGTTTCCCGATAGCAAAGGCATCAATCATGCCAGAGAAAAAAAAGGAGGGAAACATTTCCGAAGCATTGCAGACTGGACAGGAGATTCTGGTACAGGTTACCAAAGAGCCTATAAACACCAAAGGCCCCAGACTCACCTGTGAATTGTCGTTTGCAGGACGATTCCTGATACTCATCCCATTTGAGGACAAAGTATCAGTATCATCAAAAATAAAGTCCCCCGAGGAGCGCACGCGCTTGAAGCAGTTATTGCAGAGCATCAAGCCAAAGAATTTCGGTATTATCGTGCGCACAGTAGCCGAGGGCAAGAAGGTTGCAGAACTTGACAGCGAGCTGCGCACACTTGTCGGCTATTGGGAATCGCTCGTGGGAAGGGTGCAGAAGAGCACCAAACCACCGACAATGGTTCACGAGGAATCGGACAGGACACTCGCCCTGTTGCGCGACCTGTTCAACCCCTCTTACGAGAGCATACACGTGAATGACATTGAGGTGTACAAGAGAATAAGGGATTATGTATCGGTAATCGCACCCGAGAGTGTAGACATCATCAAACTGTACCGAGGCGAAAATCCCATATTCGACCACTTCGGAATCACAAAGCAGATAAAATCCTCATTCGGCAGGATTGTATCTTTCAAAGGCGGAGCATACCTGGTAATAGAGCACACCGAAGCGCTGCATGTCGTGGACGTAAACAGCGGCAACAGAGCGCGCAACGGTGCAAGCAATCAGGAAGAGAATGCACTTGAGGTAAATCTCAGCGCAGCAGACGAACTGGCAAGACAGTTACGTCTTAGAGATATGGGAGGAATCATCGTTGTAGACTTCATCGACATGGACAAGGCGGAGCACCGCCAGAAGCTCTACGAAAGGATGACCGAGAACATGGGACGTGATAGGGCAAAGCACAACATCCTGCCTTTGAGCAAATTTGGGCTCATGCAGATTACACGCCAAAGAGTACGTCCGGCAACAAACCTTGAGGTAGAAGAGAGCTGCCCCGTATGCCATGGAAAAGGCAAGGTACAGCCATCGATTCTCTTTACAGAGACTTTGGAGAGCAAGATTGAGACACTGGTAAGAACTATCGGTGTCAAGAGATTTAAATTACACGTACACCCGTACGTCGCTGCCTACATAAACAAGGGATTCTTCTCCCTCTACCGTAAATGGCAGTTCCGTTACGGAATGGGAATTCGAGTCATACCCGACCAGAAACTGGCCTATCTTGAGTATCATTTCTACAACAAGAAAGGCGAAGAGGTGGATATGAAAGAGGAATCGGAAATCAAGAAATGATTGCAAAAGCAATCTCTCCAACAACTATTGGCGGGTGAACAGTCACTCGCCAATTTTATTTCAACCTGAGTTCAATATAAGAATACAGGTGTTGTCTAAAGCATTTTTGGGCTCAGTAGCAAAAAGGTGTGGGCCAGCAAAATATTTGCGGTTGTAATGAAAAAGAGATCCCTCGTCGCTACATAAGCTGCTGAAGCAGCACTCCTCGGGGAACCTAAAGGTTCCTTCGTCGCAACCAACGCTCATTCGCGTCGGCGGAATGACAATTGCGCAATGAC
>JAFQEZ010000092.1 GCA_017398805.1 Bacteroidaceae bacterium
CAGTTTAATAAATGCACTACTCTGGCCTATTTTAACAAGAATAGCAATGCCGTTTTTAGTTTTAACCTTCGGTATAGGAACATTAATATTAAACGGACTCCTACTTCAATTTTTCGCACCATTATTTAATATAGAAATAAAAGGTGCTGCAATGATTCTTGCCCCATTAGCTATGGCGGCAGTTACAACCATACTCTCATCATTAATAACCATTGAAGATGACAGTTCATATTACAGGTCTGTTTTAAGAGATGCTGAAAAGAAAAGAAAAACTGAAATTAAAGACTATGATACTACCGATTTATCTGTACGGTCAGCCCGTACTCCGCAAGGTTGCCGAGGATATCACACCCGATTATCCCGAGCTTAATACCCTTATCGAGAATATGTTCGAAACAATGTACAATGCGCAAGGAATAGGTCTTGCTGCGCCACAGATCGGTCTGCCGATACGTCTTGTGGTTATAGACCTTGATCCTCTGTCCGAGGATTACCCTGAGTACAAGGAGTTCAGCGCTGTATATATCAATGCGCACATCGTAGAGACATCTGATGATACGGACTCTTCGGAGGAGGGATGTCTGAGCCTTCCCGGTATCCATGAGAAGGTTGTCCGCCCTACACGCATCCGTGTGCAGTATCTTGATGAGGATTTCAATGAACATGATGAGTGGGTGGAGGGATATCTTGCACGTGTCATGCAGCATGAATTCGACCATCTCGAGGGCAAGGTCTTCTCGGACAGGATTTCCATGCTGCGTCGTCAGATGAACAAGAACCGTCTCAATAATCTTGCCAAGGGAAATGTTTCCTGCGGCTACAAAGTGAAGAGAGTTATCCGATGATCATTAGGAGAGCACTCTCTGCTCTTGCGCTGCTGTTCGTGACAATGTTGTGCAATGCACAACTGAACACGGTGCGAGTTATGGAAATAGGGCGCAATGCGCTCTATTTCGAGGATTATGTGCTCTCGATAAGATATTTCAATCAGGTCATCGATGCCAAACCGTTCCTGCACGAGCCTTATTTTTTCCGTGCGCTTGCTAAGTATTATCTCGAGGACTATGCAGGCGCAATCCAGGATCTTGATATCGCGATAGAGAAGAATCCGTATATTTCACGCTGTTACCAGTTGCGCGGATTGTGTCATGCGAGTTCCGATAGCCTTTATCTTGCCGAAGGTGATTTGAGAAAGTCTCTGAAGTTTAATCCCGTAGACAAGGATGTTTGGCAGAATCTAGCCCTGGTAGTCATGCAACAGGGGGATTGGAGCAATGCCGTCGGCGTTGTAGACTCTCTATTGATGGTCTCTCCGCGTGACAGCAGGGCATATCTTATGCGATCACAATTGGCTCTCAATACGGGGGATACTCTCTTGGCAAAAGATATGATGGAAAAGGCGGTCTCGTATGACAGGTTTTCGGCCGATGTCTATGAATCGCGCGCAATCCTCAGTATGATGACTGCTGATTATGATTCTGCCATGGTTGACCTCGATAAAGCCATAGATCTTATGCCCAATCGCAGTACGGCATATATTAACCGTGCATTGGCCCGCTTTTATAAAAGGGATTTCCGTGGAGCTCTCAAGGATTATGACATGGCGTTATATGTAGAACCGGCAAGTTTTGAGGCGCATTACAATCGTGGACTACTGCGTATGGAGGTTGGTGACTATAACCGTGCAATAGAGGATTTTGATTGGGTGCTGCGTGTTGACCCTGATAATACGATGGCACGATTCAACCGGGCTGTATTGAGGGAAAAGACAGGCGACTATTATGGCGCTGTCGATGATTTTACAGCGGTGTTGAATGCATATCCCAATTTTGAGTATGGCTATTTCTGCCGAGCCGGGGTGCGACGCAAAATTGGGGACAATAAAGGTGCAGAGGCCGATGAGGCATGGTTGAAGAGCAGACAAATACAGATTGCATGGGGAAATGCTCAGGGTGGAGGATATGTTGCGGAAAATGACGTTACCCGCAAACGTTCAGACAAGAATGTCCGTAACTACAACAAGATGATTGCTTCTTCGATGACCGATGATAAAAAGTACGAAACACAGTATCGTGGAAAGGTGCAGAATAAGAATGTTCTTGTTGAACTTGAGCCGATATTTGTTCTTACTTACTATAAGGCGGTGCAGGAACTTGAGGATGCTGTATATTATTACAACCCTTTCGAGGAGTTCAATAGACGTTATCCTGCAGGCAAGGAACTGCTGTTTACCAATGACGAGAGGGCACTAGCTTCCAATGAGGTGACATGGCACTTCAATGACATTGATTCTGTCTCTCTTTCAATAGCGTCACTCCCGGGCGATTTTATGCCGCGCCTGCAGCGTGCACTTGACTATTATCTTGTGCAGGATCTTGAGTCGGCGATGCGTGACCTTGATGTTGCAGTGGAGGCGGCTCCTGATGAGTGGGTGCTCTATTTTGTGCGTTCTTTCGTAAGATACAAGATGCTTGAAGCCGAGAGAAGGAATGCCGTCAACGACAATAGCGGTCTGTTGCAGAAGGGTGACAGTGGCCTTCCCGACATTGACTATCGTCTGGTTAGGGATGATCTTGACAAGGTCGTTGAACTTGCTGCCGATTTCAGGTATGCATACTTCAACCGCGGCAATGTCTCGGCCAAATTGAGCGATTTCAAGAGTGCGATAGTGGACTATACCAAGGCTCTTGAGGTGGATGACCGCTTTGCAGAGGCATATTTCAACCGTGGTCTTGCAAGGATATATACAGGGAATTACGAGGGCGGTGTAGCTGATTTGAGCAAGGCCGGTGAGCTCGGGCTTTATCAGGCATACAGCATTATCAAGCGCCTGAAGTACACTGGAAGAGAGTAGTGTGTTGGGATACGTGCGACGAATGGTAAAAAATGTTGTCTCTTATTGCCGTGACGCTCTTTTTTCTTATCTTTGCACATTATAAAGGATAACACTCCTTCTAAAAGCAAGTCTTGAATGGAAAAGGCTGCAATAATGTATAAACTAAAATATTAAGATATGATTAAGATTTCATTTGGTGGCGAGGTACGTGAGTTTGCTGCAGAAGGCAAATCATATATAGAGTTAATCTCGTCTGTAGATCCTAAACTGCTCAGCAGTTATGTGGCGGCCAAGGTGGGCGATGAGGTTGTTGACCTCCGTGATGTTCCTGCCGATGGCGCATGTGTGGAACTTGTAGGCCTTGATTCAAAAGAGGCTCTTACAGTGCTCCGTCACACCACAACACATATCATGGCCGAGGCTGTGAAGCACCTCTTCCCCGAGGCGAAAGTTACCATCGGTCCTGCAACCGAGACAGGCTTCTTCTATGATTTCGAGTGTACTCCTTTCACAAAGGAGAACCTTGAGGCAATCGAGAAGGAGATGAAGAAGATTATCAAGTCAAGTCCTCGTATCGAGCGCAAGGAGGTGAGCCGCGAAGAGGCTATTGAACTTATGAAGGCAAAGAACGAGCCATATAAGCTTGAACTGATTGAGGCTATCCCCGAGGGCGAGCGCATTACCCTTTACTCACAGGATGATTTCGTCGACCTCTGTATGGGACCGCACCTGCTCAATACACGCCTCATTAAGGGCTTCAAACTGCTCTCGGCATCTACTACATATTGGCGTGGCGACAAGAACAATCCTTCTCTGTCACGTATCTATGGTACAGCATTCTTTACCAAGGAAGACCTAGAGGCTTACTTGGCGCATCTTGAGCACATCAAGAATATCGACCACAACAAGATAGGTCGCGAGATGGAGCTCTTTACAACTGTTGATGTTATCGGTCAGGGCTTGCCGTTGCTCATGCCCAAGGGTGCGAAGATTGTACAGACTCTCCAGCGTTGGATTGAGGACCTTGAGGACAATGAGTGGGGTTACATCCGTACAAAGACACCTCTCATGGCAAAGAGCGACCTCTACAAGATTTCAGGCCACTGGGATCACTATAAGGAGGGTATGTTCGTTCTCGGCGATGAGGAGACCGATAAGGAGGTCTTTGCGCTGCGTCCTATGACATGTCCGTTCCAGTACTATGTATACAAGGCAACACATCACTCATACCGTGACCTGCCTTTGCGTTACAGCGAGACATCTACTCTGTTCCGCAACGAGGATTCCGGCGAGATGCATGGCCTTACACGCGTGCGCCAGTTCACTATCAGCGAGGGCCACCTCATAGTACGTCCCGACCAGATGGTAGAGGAGTTCAAGAAGTGTCTTGCACTTGCAAAGCACGTCATGGAGACTCTCGGCCTGCAGAACGATGTTACATATGTACTTGCAAAGTGGGACCCCGAGAACCGCAAGAAATACATCGGCGAGGCCGAGGTGTGGGAGGAGACACAGCAGCATATACGCGAAATGCTTACTGAACTCGAAATTCCATTCATCGAGGAAGTAGGCGGTGCGGCATTCTATGGCCCAAAGGTAGATATCAATGCCAAGAACGTGTATGGCAAGGAGGATACAATGATTACCGTACAGTGGGATGCCTTGCTGGCTGCGCAGTTCGATATGTACTATGTCGACCAGAACGGCGAGAAGGTGCGTCCTTATATTATCCATCGTACAAGTATGGGTTGCTACGAGCGTACACTCGCATGGCTCATCGAGAAGTACGAGGGTAAGTTCCCTACATGGCTCGCTCCCGAGCAGGTACGTATCCTTCCAATCTCGGAGAAGTACGGCGACTATGCTTATGAGGTTGCGGCAGAACTCAAGAAGAACGGTGTACTCGTGCACGTTGACAACCGTTCCGAGAAGATCGGTTACAAGATACGTGACGCACGCAATAACCGTGTTCCTTACATGCTTGTACTCGGTCAGCAGGAGGAGGAGAATCGCACTGTAGCTGTCCGCAGCCGTTTCGCGGGCGATGAGGGCGTGAAGCCTATTGCAGAGTTTGTTTCGGCAATCTGCGAGGAGATCCGCACCAGAACAATCCGCAAGGAGGCAGTTGTTGAAGGTTAAAAGTGAAAACGGAAAACTGAAAGCGAAATTTTTCGTTCAACGCCACAGTAGATAAACAAAAATCAGTCGAGGCTGCCTAAGGGTAGCCTCAACTGATACAATAACCTTAGTAACCCTTAATAACCTTTAGCTACCTTAGTCCCCTTTTCTTTTATCAACTTTTTTGCCTTTAGCGCGAAAAAAAAGGTCAAACTTCTTCGTAATGTGATAAATAAGTCCTAAATTTGCAACCGATTTTGAAAAGTTGTGCCCGTAATGGGCTTTTATAAAAGAAAGGACTTATATAATATTTAATGAAGAACGACAATCTGAAGAACCAGTATCGTGTAAACGAACAGATTCGCGCAGCAGAAGTGCGCATTGTAGGCGATGACATCGAGTCAGTTGTAATGCCGACACATAAGGCTCTTGCCCTTGCCGAGGAAAAGGAGTTGGACCTTGTAGAGATCTCTCCGACAGCCAATCCTCCGGTATGCCGTCTGATTGAATATTCAAAGTTCCTTTACCAGATGAAGAAACGCCAGAAAGAACAAAAGGCAAAGCAGGTGAAGATTGATGTGAAGGAGATCCGTTTCGGTCCGCAGACCGACGAGCACGATTACAACTTCAAGCTCAAGCATGCCATCAGTTTCCTCAAGGACGGCGACAAGGTCAAGGCTTACGTCTTTTTCAAGGGACGTTCAATCCTTTTCAAAGAGCAGGGCGAGATTCTCCTCCTCCGTTTCGCGAAAGACCTTGAGGAGTACGGCAAGGTGGATTCAATGCCTGTGCTCGAGGGTAAGCGCATGACAATAATGCTCTCGGCAAAGAAGGCTGCTCCTGCTAAGAAGGAGAAACCGGCAAAGCCTGCAACAGAGCAACCCAAAGAAGAGTAAAAAGCGAGTAGTGTTGGATAGTACGCTACCGATAATTGTTAACTAATAATTTTTTTAAAAAAATGCCAAAAGTTAAGACTAACTCCGGTGCCAAAAAAAGATTCGCTCTTACCGGAACAGGTAAAATCAAGAGAAAGCATGCTTATCACAGTCACATCCTGACTAAGAAGACAAAGAAGCAGAAGAGAAACCTTGTACACTTTACAACTCTCGATGCTGCAAATGTCAAGAGTGTTAAGGAATTGTTGTCATTGCGTTAAGTATTGTATTATTAACCGAGTGTATTAGCAAAAAAGTTCGCAAAGATGTGCGACGCTAGCATTCAAAAGAATTTAAAACTATGCCAAGATCAGTAAATCACGTTGCTTCAAGAGCAAGAAGAAAGAAAATTTTAGGTTTGACCAGAGGTTACTTTGGTGCAAGAAAGAACGTATGGACCGTTGCCAAGAATACTTGGGAGAAGGGTTTGACATACGCATTCCGTGACCGTCGTAACAAGAAGCGTGAGTTCCGCGCACTTTGGATTCAGCGTATCAATGCAGCAGCTCGTCTCGAGGGTATGTCTTACTCTCAGTTGATGGGTGCTCTCCACAAGGCTGGTATCGAGATCAACCGCAAGGTTCTCGCTGACCTCGCTTTGAACAACCCTGCTGCTTTCAAGGCTATCGTGGACAAGGTAAAGTAATTGCCTGCTTCGTACTTTGATAGTGATTTATAAGCGCTGCCCGAGTAGGGTAGCGCTTTTTTGTGTTTGAATTTCCGGCTGTATTTTGTGAAAAACGGTTTATTATAGAATAAAAATCACAAAAAAGATGATTTTGTGGCGGAATCGCTTGTTTTCGTCAAAAAAGCTTCTTATGTTTGTGTACGGTTTTGCTGTACCGATTGACTGGGAAACTCATCAATTATTATCGAAAACCGAGTAAGCTTCGTATTGTCCAATGGCGGGCCACGCCTTCGGGTAGCTTTAGAGAGCCGGTGGATTACAAAGGACAGGAGCCCTCAAATCTTGTATTCTCGGAGTTTCGTCGTTCTCTTCTGTGCAGCAAAACTTTTTATACATCACAGGCTTGCCAACCGGCAAGCCTGTGATGTATATTGGCTGTGTATGAATTGTTTGAGACGTTATTCCAGGTCAGTAGCAAAAAGGTGTGGGTCAGCAAAATATTTGCAGTAGTTATGAAAAAGAGATCCCTCGTCGCTCCGCTCTGTCGGGATGACAATTGCGCAATGACAAGCAGAGGTAATCTCTTTAACCGGCACCGTTAAATTCCACAGCTTGAACCTGTTTGATTTTTGGAAAAAGTGCGAGGATTGTTTGACCGCTGGTTACACGGTTGCTTGC
>JAFQEZ010000009.1 GCA_017398805.1 Bacteroidaceae bacterium
CAATAACAGACATAAAAAAACGTAGGCTATATTCGCATATACCGGATACCTGTGGCCTTCGACTGCCGTACTCCCCGAATAACGGAATAAAGCCCACGTTGTAGAACAACGCAGGCGTATAACTTTATTCCTCGGGGAGTTTTTTGAAAGTGTCGAAGTTTCAAGTATCCCGAAAAAAGCTAACGCTTTATATTATGTATGTATTGTAACATTGCCTTTGCAAGACATGCTACAGGACAAAAGTATACAAAAGAAAAGAGCATTACAAGATTAAAGTGAATTATTTATACAAAAAAATATCGGCAATCATGCGATTGCCGATATTTTTTATAGGGAATTTACTGTATTATTTTATAAGATACTTGCGTCCATCTATTATGACAATTCCTGAGGAAGGAAGGCTGTCAAGTTTCTGACCAAAAACATTGTATATGCCGGCAGGCACATTCTCCTCTACTATAACCACCGGTTCGATATCAGTCAAGTCTCCCAAACTGATATTAGGATTCTCGAAAATATACATTACCGAGCCATGGTCATCCCAAGTCCAGTTACGGACTGCAGTCAAAGGTTCATTGGTAACAATACAGGCGAAATATGTAGAACTTTCGCTGTAGTTTCCACCTGCATGAAAACTGAAAGTGCCATCACCATTGTCGCGTATCATATCCAATGCAGTCTTTTCTGCAGTAAACTTATAGTCCCTGCCATCACGGGTAACATACTCCTGCTTTGCAGGCTGATAAAGGTAATACTTCCCGTCCTCCTGAATAATCTGCCAAACGACCGTCTTATCAAAAGGGCTCACATCTTCCTTATATATGCTCACTACAGCCTGGTTCGAGGGAAGATTGTTATAAGAGGAGTTTGTCATACCACGCAAACTGATATATGTATCAGAGATTGTAGTATTCCATGCAAGATATCCCTCGCCGCTCTTGGCCTTGATGTGATAAGCTGCTCCGTTGTCCAATTCACTGAGCGAGTTTATCTGACGATACTCCAGAATCTGTTTGTATTCTACAATGATTACACTGTTTTCAGCATCATAAGAAATCTCAGCTGTATAACCTTCAATATTTATGGCTGTAACATCTTCTACCGTAAAGAACTGGCTTGCATAGATCACATCACCGTTCTTGTACTCCTTACCGCCATAAACGATACCGCCTTCGGCACCGGTAACGCTTACAGTATACTGATAAGCCTGCTGCATATCGCCTTTGATACCCACATGACTACCACGTATATACTCTGCCGGGATGGTATAGGTACCATCGGCTGCAATTGCCGTATGCGGTACATTCACCTCAATCCAGTTGGGGTTGCCATTATCATCGAGTTGTTCGGCAGCATTCACATTATAGCCATACTTGAGGGCAAAACCATTCTGTATAAATCCTGGAGCAGGAATATCCTTTACCTCCAAAGGTTCTCCATAATTGGTTACATAGCCCTGCAATGCGCTCTCATCCGATGCCAATACAATATCACCGTTAAGCTGTGAAGCACTGACAGAAACCTTGTCGCCGTGCACATCAAGCATAAGGTCTACATATCCGCCACCATCGGAAACGACAGTGCTGCTTCCTGCAGGGTCGATACTGTTCCAGTCTACCTTGTAACGCATGCGGTACATACCAGGCTCTGTTCCGGCAGGGATAGTGAACGCAGGCACACCGCTACCGATTGTGTTGCCGTTGCTTACTGTTGTACCGTCACTCTTGTACCAAGTGCCGTCAACCTGATATGCGTTGTAGCTTACGATTTCGCTGCCATCAGCAGGCGTTCCATTGTCGTTTATAGTATACTCGAATTTACCGTTGTTGTTCCAATCGACATACACATAAGCGCTCATCCAAGAACCTGAGTAGTTGAATGTCGGCTGTACCTGAGCGCCAGCCTTTGCAGAGAACACACTAACTGTAGTGTTGTCTGTGTAAACCTTGCCGGTATTTGCAGCCGACGTGTAATTGACTCCCGAAGATGTAAGACCTACACTGTTGAGTGAACGGTCCTTGCGTGTTCTTACAGCATCCTTGTCATAGGTGAGGGCATACTTGTCGGTTGAGAAACGCTTGTCGGGGTTGTTGTCAACGACAATCTCATCGAAATATGCTACCCAGTCATTCTGGTCGGCATGTGGCGAGCGAACATCGGGAACGATAACCAAAGAGTAGATATCGATACCGCTGTTGGCATTCTCCTCTTTTGAATATGAGAATCCCTTAAAACTAACCACAACATCCTGCCAACCATCCTTGGGTGCGACATTTATGTTTGTGGTTGCCCAGAACTGCTCCTCTTCACCTGTCTGCCAGTTCCAGCTCTCCTCGATTCGCTTACCCAAACCTATGACCATCATGCGGCTATCGGCGGGTTTATCTTTGAGGTAAGTCATAACGTGGATATACTGCATCTGCTTGGTCACACGGATAGGTTCCTTGAGGTCTATCCTCACGCCAAAAGTATTGCTGCCGAAACGGCTGCGCTGCAATGCAACCACCTTGCCTGTTGAGTTAGGAGCTACGCCCAGGACCTCATCTACAGAGAGGTCGGGATTGTCAGTAACTCCTGCATTTCCAGTGAGAGCACCCGTGCGGAAAGGGCTCTCCTCCCATTTATCATAGACGCTTATGGATTTGTAATCCTCAGTGTCGAATGTTATCGTTGTTTGCGCTGAAGAAGCAAGGCCTAAAAACATCAACGCAGCTGAAAATAATATATTCTTTTTCATAACTCTTCTTTTTTATAATTGTGTCGATGTTTATTAATATACGTTCAGGTTAGAGAGCAAAGGACAAGCACGGCTATCCAGGATTGTTATACGCAGTTTCTTTGCATTATAACCGCTGCCATAGCTTTCGCTTGTCTTTCCGTTCAAAGGAATGATGCGTTTGTAGCCCACAGTCGTTGTCTGCATTGCCGGGCAGAGTTCTGTCCATGACTCACCGTCTGCGCTGTATTCAATCTTGAAGTCCTTTATGCGCTGACCCAAGAAGACAGGCTCCTGCATAACCAGATAACGTATCACCTGAGGAGTATCCCAAGAGAGTGTAATTGTCGCTGTAAGGCTATCGTCGTTTGTGCCCCAATATGTCTCCTTGTTACCATCGGTAAGGTTGGCAACCTCATATTTGCCACCCTCACGTGTCTCACTAACCTCAATTGTTGCACTCTTTGCATAATCTGTAGCCTCAGTGCTCTCGTCAAGACCATATACAGGCACCGCCAGACGCTCGTGAAGCATCTTGCCCAATTTCGCCAACTCGTTCACAGTATTCTCGGGAAGAACGCCATACTGGTCGGGAGGACAGTTCAGGATAAGGGTCGCATTGCGTCCTACAGTCTCAAGATACATCTGGAAAAGGCGCTCGGCACTCTTCATAGACTCGCCCTGATGCCAGAACCAGCCGGCACTTGTAGCCTTGGCATCACTCTCGCCCGGATTCCATATCCAGCCGTTGATGTCACCCTCTTCGCGTATTACAGTCTCGGACAGATAATCGGTCATAGCCCAGTTTGTCTCACCGGCATAACCCGATTCGTTACCAATCCAACGGGCTTCGCCACCCACGCCCCACATCACACAATTGGGAGCTATGCGGTGTACACGGGCACGCAAGTTGGGCACATCGTAATAGATTTCGGGGTCTATATCGCGTGTACCCCCCTCGCCACCATAGTAGCCGTCGCCACCGCGTGCACCGTCGAACCACATCTCGAACTGGTCGGCACCATATTCGGCCAACTCTTCACATTGCTTCAAGAAAACCTCGGTAACGTATGTATCCTTGCCGTAATGTGCCGAGTTACGGTCCCACGGAGAGATGTAGAAACCATATTTCATATCATGCTTACGGCTCGCATCGGCAAAAAGCTGAGGAATATTCGCACTGCGGCCATTTTCATTACCCGCATTCTTTATGCTATGCTCTGTTGTTGCTGTAGGCCACAGACAGAAACCGTCGTGATGCTTCACCACTGCAATACCACCATTCATTCCGGCAGCCTTTACAGAGGCAACCCACTGCTCGGGATTAGGCAAAGCCAAAGGAGCATACCTTGACTCAGCCTCGTTACCGTAGCCCCACTCCGAGCCGGTAAAGGTGTTCATTCCGTAATGGAAGAAAGCGTAAAATTCTGTCTCATTCCACAATAGTTGTCGTGCGTCGGGTACGGGATGTACCGGAAGAGGAACGTTGTTAGGGTTTGCAGGAACTTCCTCTTTAATCTGAAACTGTGCCATGGTAGCTGCTGGAGCCAACAACCCGCACAAGACTAAAGTCGTAAATAATTTTTTCATAAAGATATAGTTAGTTAATAAATAAAGATAACACTCCAAAGGGTCTTACGAGGTGCACTACCCCATATACCACAAAGAAAAATAAAAAAAACGAAACGACCAAATTATAATTTCACATATTTTAAATTTCTCTGTCTGTCTGCAAAGCAGCATAGAAGAGTTGTAAATGAGGAAGTAGGATCATTCTTCTTTGAAAGCATTACCAAACAGAAATCCCTCCCCGGCAAACCACATCTCCATTATATTAACTCTTTGATAAAAATTCTCAAATGGAGCCAGTTCTCCATAATGCCACATCTGTTCGGCTAAAGCCAAAATACGAGGAAACAATCGCTTATTTATCATCGCTTCTGTTACCCCATAATCAGTCCATAGAGCGCATGTCATACCCCAGACCAAAGAATCATTTTCTTGAACAGCGTGATATGACGGATTATTAACGTAAGCATCCCGAATGTTGAAAGTCCGATTCTCATTGTAACCCTGCCATGGCGAAACCGGGAAATTCAAATTTCGATACTACCTGTGCCATATGCTACTTGATAAGCATATCCAAGGTCGCGCATCAGAGTAGCTACAGCATCAGCGTCCGCTTCATTGTATGTGCCGCTATAATTGTCAAGCATATTCTCCCAATCATACCCGTAACCAAGGAGTATGCTCTCATCGGTCCCGGAGTGAATCACTTTAGAAGCTGTATTTACTTACGACCGTCCGGCCAAAGGCAAGGCTCACCTGTGGATATAATAAATGGTCGCTGCGCATCTACACTACGGAGTTTATCCGACAACAGTTCACTTAGCTGTTTAACAAGCAATGGAAATGATTCTGCGATATTATCAGTCTCGCCAATATCTGTACGTATATTATAGAGTTCTTTCCTGCCATCTTCATACCAATAAATCAGTTTGAAATCTCCTTGACGGATTGTACAGGTTGCCCCAATCCCATAATCCCTGTTATCACCCGAAATCCAATTATTAGGCATGTTCCATATTAAAGGGCGAGAGCCATTATCACTCTTCTCGCCTTTCAGCATCGGCACAAAACTGACACCGTCAACACATTGCTTGGTGTGGTAATCACAAACCCCGGCCATTTCAAGAATAGACGGAAAAAAATCTTCTATTATCACATAATCATTGATAGTTGTTCCCGGGCTCGCAACCCCATTCCAATATACTATCATAGGCACCCGGATACCCCCTTCATAAGCGGAGCCTTTACCTGAACGCAACGGAAGGTTTTGAGTATGCAATGGAGGCGTACGTCCGTAAAGCGAGTATCCCCCGTTGTCCGACATAAAGATTATGATGGTATTTTCGAGCACCCTCTGACTCTCCAAAAAATCCATAATATCACCTAGACTTTTATCAACACCCTCTACCATTGAAGCGTAGTTGGCCTCGGATTGCGAAAGCCCCTGCTGCAGATATTTATCGACAAAGCGGGCGTCTGCTTGCAAAGGTACGTGTACAGCATAGTGTGACATATAAAGGAAGAATGGAATTTCCTTTTTGATAGAGTTTTCCAACACCTTTATAGCTTCATGTGTAAGAACCTCTGTGAGAAAAACATCTTCATCCCAATACTCTTCAAGCCCAGGAACGGCAAAAAGGCTCACCGGCTCGCCAACTGAATTGTGACCAAAGCGTTCGGCACCTAAATATGAAGCAGGTCCACCGGCTGCATGCCCTGCAATATTTTTCTTAAAACCTAAATTAATGGGATTTGCAGCCGGCGTGCCGGCTGCTCCAAAATGAGCTTTGCCACAATTAATTGTATTATATCCATTATCGGACAGAATAGCAGCTAATGATGTTGCAGTGAAGCTATTGGAGACCCCCTCAACAGGCTGCACGCCATTGACATTCCATTGTGGCATTTGAAGTGTTTCGTGCTTTTCGTCGGTAGATGTATTCTTTGTTAAAGTCCAATTGGTAACCTTGTGACGCGCTGCATTTGCACCTGTAAGCAAACTGCATCTTGAAGGAGAACTAACACTCGAAGCATAAGCCTGAGTAAATTTTACCCCCATTGCTGCAAGCCGCTCCATATTGGGGGTGTTATAACGATTATTCAACGGCGTCTTCTGAATATGAAACGGGACTGATGTATCCTGCCACCCCATATCATCAACTAAAAAGAGAATTATATTGGGCCGTTTCTCTTCTGCTTGAACATTTGACACAAGCGATGCAAGCGCCACTGTTCCCAACGTTTTAGAAAACCTCATAAGAAGCAAGGAATTGTTGATAAGTACATAAAGTTGGCAAAGCTGACATAGTTACCAACCTAATCACAAAGTATATCTCAGCTTAGAAGCTGTTTCTACCGACAATAATGAGCTATTCATTTTTTTATCCAGTCTTTATAACCATTCTCAAGTTCAAAGACCTTAAATCCCATAGATGATAGTTTTTCTGCAGCTTCGGCACTTTGACGTCCTCCACGACAATACACAGCCACAGGACGTTTCTTATCAAGTTTCCTTTCAACTTCACCACAGAAATCCTCACCAGAAAGACTTATATTCACACTTCCCTCAATATTACCTTCAAGAAACTCTTCGGCAGAGCGTACATCTATAAGCTGCACTTCTGGATTCGCAATTACCGCAGCAAATTCACTCGCAGGGACAGTTTCTATCAAATTCCGGGTATTACAACCACAAATTGAGATTAACACAAGGGCCGACAAAAAAGTAATAAAATAAATTTTTCTCATAACTCTATAAAACAATAAAAATTTACGTTGCAAAAAACTTCCTCATTGTAAGAAGCTGTTTAAATTTCTAATGCAAATCTATCAAAAATTCCCGGATTTACAAAAAATGCATAATAGAATAAAAAAAGGAGGAGAGCTATAGGCCTCCTCCCATATTACACTATCAATTTATAGACATCATGAATACATGAATCTCTTGATACTCTGTTTAGGTGTCTTCTCGAACTGGTCGGCACGTATCTCGGTATAACCGATCTTGCTGTATGCTGCAAGTTCCGAGTTCAAAGCGAGAACATTGTCATTGATGAGTTTATCGGCTTGATCGGCTGTGAGACCATCTTTCTTTGCTGCATCATAGTCGGCAACCACCAATGCAACAATAGCGTTCTTACGGCCTACAACAAGGGATTCAATGACATACGGCAGGTTGTTGATCTTGTCCTCAATCTCCTCGGGGTAGATATTCTGTCCGCTACCGGTAAGAATCATGTTCTTGCAACGGCCCTTGATGAAAAGATTGTTCTTGTTGTCGAAAACACCCATATCTCCGGTCTTCAGCCAACCATCTGAGGTAAAGGCACCTTTGGTTGCCTCTTCATTATTGTAATACCCCAGCATTACAGCATCACCCTTTACCTGAATCTCACCAAGGACACGACGCGGATTGGCAGAATCGATGCGCACCTGGAGCGGGTGTGCCATGGTTCCGCATGAATACTTGACATATTCATCCTTGTCGCGGTAGGAAATGAGCGGACCGCACTCTGTCATACCATAGCCTACTGTATAAGGGAACTTCATACGTTTGAGAAGGTCTTCAACCTCGCGGTTAAGTGCTGCACCTCCGATGATTATGCCCACTGTAAAGTTGTTTCCGAACGCATTGAGAAGCGATTTCTTTATCTTGTTGAGCACAATACGGTCGAGTCCCGGAATCTTAAGGAGCAGCTTGGCAGGATACTTGCGTGTCACAGGAAAGACCTTTGACTTGAAGATTTTTTCGATTACCAAAGGTACGGTCAGGAACATGAAAGGCTTCACTGTTGCCAACCCACCGATAAGGCGCGCAGGAGTGGGCTTTCCCGGCATCACATACACATGACAACCGCTTGAAAGAGGGAAAAGAACGTCAAAAGCCTGTCCGAACATGTGAGCCATAGGAAGAATGGCAAAGACATGTCCTCCTACACACGAGGGGACAATCTTGCGGCCAAACTCAAGATTTACCGAAAGCGAACGCGCAGGCAGGACAACACCCTTGGATGTTGCGCTTGTAGTACCGGATGTAAAGCTTATCTCTGCAACATCCTCCATGTCGAAGGAGTCGTTATAGTAATCGACATCTGCTGCACTGATTCCATTAGGATAGAGTGATGCAAACTCGTTATCGACCGTTGCAAGTGTCTTGTCGAGAATTTCATCCGATGAGTGTACAAGAGACATTCCCTTTGTATTGACAACACCGACAAAGCCTTCGGTCTTCTCCATTACCGCAAAGTGCGACGGGTCTTCCTTGAAGGATGATACGGCATAGTCATCCACTATAAGAAGTTTGCAATTTGAGAACGAGCTGAGTTCTGCCACTGCTGCCGGAAGGAAATCGGGCAAGAAAGGAACTGTGACGGCCCCATAGGTAAGTGTCGCATAATAGGCAATTACCCATTCGGCAGAGTTGCGTGAATAGAGAGCAACCTTGTCGCCCTTCTTTATGCCGACACCTTTAAAAAGGATATGGTATCGGGCAATGTTCTCGGCAAGTTGGCCATATGTATAAGTTTCCTTGCCGAAGTTAGTAACGGCCGGCAAGTCCCAAAATTCCTTTACCGCGTCGTTGAAATAACTTACTAAATGTCTCATGATATATTGATAGTGTTGATTGATGGCGCAAATTTCTATATTTTTTTTCATTCCGCAATGACTTTTTTGCACAAATTGACACCAAATGTGCAAAAATCCTCACAAAGCAAGAGTATTTAACTATTTTTAAGACGCGATTACTGACAAAAAAAATGGCGAGACTGTTTTATTGTCCCGCCAATTATTAGAAGCTGTTTAAATTTTATTTCGGAATTATTTGAGAAAACTTTTCCAATAAAATTTAAACAGCTTCTTAATATGGTGTAAAATATCAAGTATACATGAAACGTCTGATACTCTGCTTTGGAGTCTTCTCAAACTGCTCACGGCGTGTCTCAATGTAGCCTATCTTGCTGTACGCTGCAAGTTCTGCGTTCAATGCAAGAACATTGTCATTAACGAGTTTCTCAACCTGCTCATCATTCATACCCTCTTTCTTTGCTGCCTCATAATCCACTACGACAAGGGCAACAATGGCATTCTTGCGGCCGACTACAAGCGACTCTATCACATAAGGCAGGTTGTTTATCTTGTCCTCAATCTCCTCGGGATAGATATTCTGTCCGCTACCGGTAAGAATCATATTCTTGCAACGACCCTTGATGAATATATTTCCCTTGCTGTCGATAAGACCCATGTCACCGGTCTTGAGCCAACCGTCAGAGGTAAATGTAGCCTTGGTTGCCTCTTCATTATTATAATATCCGAGCATTACAGCATCACCCTTCACCTGGATTTCACCAAGAACACGACGAGGATTGGCAGAATCGACACGCACCTCAAGCGGATGAGCCGCCGCACCGCATGAATACTTCACATACTCGCTCTTGTCACGGTAAGAGATGAGCGGACCGCACTCCGTCATACCATAACCTACCACATACGGGAAGTTCATGCGCTTCAACAAATCCTCGACCTCACGGTTCAATGCTGCACCACCGATTATAAGACCTGTTGTAAAGCTGTTGCCGAATGCGCTGAGCAACGACTTCTTTATCTTGTTGAGTACAATGCGGTCAAGACCTGGAATCTTGAGGAGCAACTTTGCCGGGAACTTGCGTGTTGCAGGGAACACCTTTGACTTGAATATCTTCTCGATTACCAAAGGCACGGTAAGGAACATGAAAGGCTTTACAGTACCGAGACCGCCAAGAAGACGGGCCGGAGTGGGCTTGCCGGGCATTACATGAACGTGACAACCGCTGGTTATAGGGAACAGAACATCGAATGTCTGACCGAACATATGCGCCATCGGAAGGATTGCGAATATGTGACCGCCTGCAGCAGCAGGAATCTCACGACGTGCGAAATCAAGGTTTACCGTAAGGGAACGTGCAGGAAGAACGACACCTTTTGAAGTGGCACTTGTTGTACCGGATGTAAAACTTATCTCAACAATAGCCTCCGGATCACGCTCTTCGGGGTAATAATTTACCACATCGGCTGTGAGACCATTGGGATAAAGTTTGGTATAATGCTCGGCAAGTGAAGCATGCGCATCGCTCAGTTTCTTGTTCGACGCATGAGCAATTGTAAGGTCCTTGACATTGACAATTCCGGCAAAATCTGCGGTCTTCTCAAGCATCTCGATATTTGAAGCATTCTCTTTAAGACCGTTTATGGCAATGTCGTCGGCAATAATCATCTTACACTCCGAGAATGAGGCCAACTCCGCAACAGCAGAAGGAAGGAAGTCCGGAAGGAATGGGACAGTTACCGCTTCGTATGTCAATGTGGCAAAATAGGCATTGACCCACTCTGCTGAGTTACGTGCATACAGAGCGACCTTGTCACCTTTTGCAATACCGGCCTCCTTGAAAAGGATATGATATTTTGCAATACAGTCTGCCATCTGGGAGAAAGTATAGGTTACACCACCGAAATTGGTAACTGCAGGCGAATTCCAATTTGCCTTTACCGAATCGTTGAAAATACTGATGAAATGTTTCATAAATAAAAATATTTTGTGAACAATACCCAGCAAGAGAGTATAAAAGCCCTTTCAACTGAGTAACATGTTTTTAACGGGTGCAAATTTCTCTTATTTTTTTCAAAAAACAGCAAGTTTTGCAGAGATTAACGTTAAAAATGCACCATATTATTACAAATAAGTACAAAAAGCGCCGTGATTTAACTTCTTTTTACATAATAGTTACGATTTCACTCTAATATCTGTACTAAGTACCACCAAAAAAAGGAGGACACAAGAATGCATCCTCCCATCAAATCAATCTTCTATCAATATATATCAAAGAAATATATATTACTTGTACATAAACCTCTTGATACTCAATTTAGGAGTCTTTTCAAACGGTTCCTTCATCAGTTCACAGATGGTCAGCTTGCTGTATAGCGGCAACTTTGCATTCAGTGCCATGATATCTTCTTCAAGCCTCCTCTTCAACTGCTCATCATCAAGGCCTTCGGCTTTGGCTGCATCCGCATCCGGTACCACCAAGGCTGCAAGACCATGTTTCCTGCCGACAACCAAGGACTCGGTAACAAGTGGCAGTTGGTTTATGATATCCTCAATCTCCTCGGGATAAACGTTCTGACCGTTAGCCGTAAGGATCATGCTTTTGCAACGTCCCTTTATGTAGATATTCTCGTTTTCGTCCATCAGACCCATGTCTCCGGTCTTTAGCCAACCATCTGCCGTAAAGGTTGCAATGGTAGCATCCTCGTTCTTATAATATCCTACCATTACAGAATCGCCCTTAGCCTGTATCTCACCCGGAACAGTAGCCGGATTCTCGGAATCAATACGTATCTCCACACCCGGATGGGCAACCGCGCCGCATGAATGTATCTTGAAATCGGCCCATCTCTTGTAACTCAAAAGCGGACCACACTCGGTCATACCGTAACCCACTGTATATGGGAACTTTATTCTCTTCATGAGGGCCTCTACATCCTTATTGAGTGCTGCACCGCCAAGAATCACACCGCCCTTGCAGATATTTCCACCGAAGGTTGCTACAAGTTTCTGGCGCACCTTCTTATATATGACAGATCGCAATCCCGGCACGGCAAGCATTGCACGCATCTTCTTAGACTGAAGTTGAGGCATAACCTTGCCACGGAATATCTTTTCGATAAGCAATGGGACTGTCAGGAACATGTAAGGTTTTACATCGGAAAGCGCTTTAAGCAACCTTGCCGGAATAGGTTTCTCAGTAAAGATGTTTATGTGGCATCCGCATGTAAAGGGATATACAAAATCAAATATCTGTCCGAATATATGCGCAAGCGGCAGGATAGACAAAATCTTATCATCGGCCACTGCCGGTATGTTGGTACGGGCAAAATGGACATTCGATGATATTGAACGGGCAGGAAGCATTACACCCTTGGGTGAACTGCTTGTACCCGAGGTGTAGCTTATCACTGCCAGCGCATCGAGATTCTCTTTCCTGTAGTCAATACATTTTGGAGTGACTCCATTGGGGAAACGTGCCGCGAATGATTTCTCTACCGTTTCAAGCATGCCATCAAGTTTGCCATTGCAACTCTCACGAACTTCAAGGCCCACAATGTCTACCAGCCCAAGAAATCCCTCAAGTTGCGAAAACTGAGGTATAATTCCGTCTCGTTCAAGATTCCCCATAATGGACTTGTCGAGCAGAAGCATACGGCTATCGGACAAACGTGTCAAATCCGCTACATTCTGAGGCAAGAAATCGGGAAGAAGAGGCACGCATACAGCATCGTATGACACCACTGCAAGATATGCCACACACCACTCGGCACAGTTACGCGCACAAAGCGCAATCTTCTCGCCTTTCTTTATGCCACACTTCTCAAAAAGGAGATGCATTTTTTCAATCTCCGAAGCAACTACACCATAAGTCAATGTATTGGCACCGTAATTACTGAGAGCCGGACGGTTCCAATTCGTTTTTATTGACTCATCAACATAAGATAAGAAATGTTTCATGATTTTTGCAGTTATAAACCAATTGGCAATCACCCTGAACAGAGGGTATATTTGTCAATAATAACTTATTTATTTAACATTAATTATACATAAATCGCTTGATACTTAGTTTAGGTGTCTTTTCGAATGGTTCCTTACGTAACTCACAACGCCCTATCTGACTATAGGAAGGAAGCTGTGAATTAAGTGCGAATACACTCGTCTCAATCAAAGTCCGCACCTCTTCGCCGCTAACGCCATTAGACTTAAGCGCATCATAATCAACAACTATCAAAGCAACAAGAGCATGTTTACGACCTACAACCAGAGACTCTATAACGTAAGGCTGCCGGTTAATGAGCTCTTCAATCTCTTCGGGGTAGACATTCTGTCCGCTTGCCGTCAGAATCATATTCTTGCAACGTCCCTTAATGAATACTGTACCGTAACGGTTCTGAATACCCATATCTCCTGTCTTCAACCAACCGTCCGAAGTGAACGATGCTTTTGTAGCCTCTTCATTGTTATAATAACCTTTTGTTACGACATCGCCACGCACCTGAATTTCGCCTGGTACTTTAGCCGGCTTGTCGGAATCAATACGCAACTCGATTGTAGGAGCTGCAATACCTCCACGCTCATCTATACTCGGATGAGAAGATGCTACATAACTGATAAGAGGACCGCACTCAGTCATACCATAACCGACAGCAAAAGGAATCTTGATTTTTTTCATTACAGCCTCTACATCTTTACTTAAGGCAGCACCTCCGATAAAGAAACCGGCTGTAGCGAGATTACCGCCAAAAGTATCTACAATCTTCTGGCGCACCTTCTTGTATATAAGCCTGTTTACACCCGGTATTGCCGTTAGACAACGCATAACAGGTTTATTGAGTGTAGGGATCACTTTAGAACGGAAAATCTTTTCAACTAACAATGGAACAGTCAAGAAGATAAATGGCTTTACATCACCTAACGCTCTAAGCAAACGCGCCGGTACGGGTTTCTCGGTAAATATATTCACATGACATCCGGAAGAGAAAAGGAACAGGAAATCAAATGCAAGACCGAATATATGAGCAAGAGGAAGGATTGAAAGCGTATTGCCAGGCGCTTCAACAGCAACAGGAACAAGTACACGCGCTATCTCCACATTACCGGAAAGCGAACGGGCATTAAGCATCACACCCTTTGGAGAGCTACTGGTACCGGAAGTATAACTGATGACAGAGAGTTCATCCAAATCACCATAAGGCAAACAGAATGTTCCGGCAGAAAATCCGGGATATTTATCGGCAAATGCCTTGTCCACATCTTCAACCGAAACATCAACACTGTTATTGCAACAAATTGTATTTCCAATGTTTACAATATCGAACACACCAATAAAATCCTCTTTGCCAACAAGCGGTTCCAACACATTGGCACGCTCCATACCCGACCGGATATTCTTGTCAACCAAAAGGAGACGGCTATCAGACAGCCTTGTAAGCTGCGCGATATTCTCGGGAAGAAAATCGGGAAGAAGCGGCACTGCCACGGCCTTGTAACTTGTAATGGCCAAAAAAGCGACACACCACTCGGCGCTGTTCCTTGAAGCAATTGCCACATGATCACCCTCCTTTACTCCGACTTGTTCAAGAAAAAGTTGCATTTTCATCACACAGGCGGCAACTTCACCAAAAGTATAAGTATTGGCACCATAATTCGAAATGGCAGGTTTATTCCAATTCGTTTTTATAGCGTCTTCAACGTATTGCAAATAATGTTTCATAGTTCAAATTGATTATTCAAAGTAAACAAATAGTGTCACTGCTTCCAAAACCACATATTTTGCAGCAGTTTTCCGATGCAAAGGTCGGAATTCATTTTTAACACACATCATTTTAGCGATACACAGCGGTATCTATTGGTAAAAATAAGAAATATGTGGTAAATATCGGAATATTGTGGTGAAATTATATTCCATATTTTTGATTTTCATATTTATTTTTCCGAATTACACCACAAAATACACAATTTTAAGGCGAAAATGAACAAAATCAATCACAGAAATTACATAGATTCTTGAAGCGTAAAAATGCAAAAAGCAACAGTTCCTGTAGTTATAAATCCAGCACTCTCAAACGGCCAGCATAAAAGATAACGTACAGAAACCGGCAATAAAAATTATCAGATTAAAAAATAATTGAAAAAATGAAGGAAAAATTAGGTTATAAAAATAAAGCAACTAACTTTGCATAGGAAGAAAGACAACAATGAAGCACACTACGCTTCTACTCTACACCATTAAATGAAAAACCATGGAAAAGGAGATTAAATTCAGTTTGGTATATCGTGACATGTACCAGTCATCGGGAAAATTCCAACCGCTCGCCGACCAGCTTGAAAAAGTTGCACCGGCAATTATCGAAATGGGATGCTTCGCACGCGTCGAGACAAACGGAGGCGCCTTTGAACAGGTAAACCTCATGGCAGGCGAGAACCCCAACAAAGCAGTAAGACGTTTTACCAAGCAGTTCAATGAAGCAGGAATACAGACGCACATGCTTGACAGGGCACTGAATGCACTGCGCATGTTCCCTGTACCTGCCGATGTGCGCCGCCTTATGTATAAGGTAAAAAAGGCGCAGGGTGTTGACATAACCAGAATATTCTGCGGACTCAACGACACGCGCAACATCATCCCTTCAATCAAGTATGCGCTTGAAGCAGGCATGATACCGCAGGCAACGCTCTGTATCACAAGCTCCCCTATCCACACTGTGGAATACTACAGCAATATTGCTGATGAACTTATCGAAGCGGGCGCAACAGAGATATGCCTCAAGGACATGGCAGGCATAGGACGTCCGGCATTCTTGGGCAGGCTCACAAAGAGCATAAAGGAGAAACACCCGGAAATCATCATACAGTACCACGGACACAGCGGACCGGGGCTCTCTATGGCCTCAATACTTGAAGTGTGCAAGAACGGTTGCGATATAATTGACACAGCTGTAGAGCCACTCTCATGGGGCAAAGTTCATCCGGACATCATCAGTGTTCAAGCAATGCTTAAAGATGCAGGATTTAAAGTCCCGGAAATCAATATGAACGCATATATGAAAGTACGTAGCCTTACACAGGAGTTCATTGATGATTGGCTCGGTATTTTCATGGACAAGAACAACAAACTGATGAGCTCCCTGCTCTTGACAAGCGGACTCCCTGGAGGAATGATGGGTTCAATGATGTCCGATCTTGCAGGTGTACATAAAGGTATAAACGGTATCCTGCAGAGCAAGGGAAAACCAACATACACACTCGACGAACTCATGGTTGAGCTTTTCAACGAGGTAGCATATGTATGGCCACGCGTCGGTTATCCCCCACTCGTTACCCCATTCAGCCAATATGTGAAGAACATAGCATTGATGAACCTTCTCTCACGTGCCCAGGACGAGCCACGATTCAGCCGCATGGACGAGAGCATGTGGGGTATGATTCTTGGCAAGAGCGGACGTCTCCCGGGTGATGTAGCACCTGAAATCAAAGAGCTTGCCAAAGAAAAGGGATATGAATTCACGACTGCCGACCCGCAGTCATTCTACCCCGACGCACTTGATGGGTTCCGAAAAGAGATGCAGGAACTCGGTTGGGATGCAGGCGAAGATGATGAGGAGTTGTGGGAATTTGCCATGCATGAGCGCCAATACCGTGACTACAGGAGCGGAGTTGCCAAAGAGCGTTTCCTCGCCGATATCGAGAAAGCGAAGGATGCCGAAATGGCAAGCAAGGGTGTAAGCATTGAAGAGATAAAAGCCATCAAGCATGCAAAGGCAGACCCGATTGTTGCCCCGGAAAAGGGACAGATTGTATGGGAAGTTGCGGTAGAGGGTGAATCGATGCCACCGGCAGTCGGCAGCCATGTTAATGCCGACGAGATGTTCTGCACCATCATTACCCAATGGGGACAATTGCAGCCAGTAGCAACCGGTTTAGGCGGACGCGTTGTAGAGATTTGCGCAAAGCAGGGCGACCGTGTCAACCGTGGCGAGGTTATTGCATACGTACAAAGGGATGAGTTGTTCAACTGAAAACTCACAATAACTTTATAAAAAGAGGATGATTGAGTCATCCTCTTTTTGTTGAGGGTGAATAAAAAGCAAAGTTCAAGGCTTGTGCAAGTGAGCTAAACATAAAGTTTACTTTAATGTTTTACAGCGAACGAAGCCAAGGCTCGCCGCAGGCAGTGCGCTTGTGCAGGCTTCAA
>JAFQEZ010000093.1 GCA_017398805.1 Bacteroidaceae bacterium
TCGTTGTAAATTATATCCGTAATGCCTGAAAGGCATGACTAATCAAAAAAATTGTTTGTACTGGCCGGAATTGATTCGTATGTCAGATTATTGACGGTTCGTTTTATCGTTCCTTACTTACTTCATTATCCTGTCATATATAATATAAACGACAGGCACGTTGTACTGCTTTGTCTGTATGGAATGTTGTCAAGGATCATCGTTGCATAACGTTCAGCAAACTGCGTTGCTTCCCGAAAGCGAGTGCAAAGGTAAGGCAAATTTTGGAACTGGCAAACTATTTGAAAGAAAAATTCAACAAAAAGAGAGAAAATTTTTAAAAGCATACCAACGCCAATGCATTTGTATAAAATTTTGAGCATTTTACACAACTTCTGGTTTAAAAAATCCAAGAAAGCCTAAAAGAGCAAAAAGGGCAAAAGAGATTAAAAAGGAGGAGCTGAAGAGCAAAAAGTTTTGCACTACAATTCTTTTGTTGTACTTTTACATTTGGTTTATATAATAAGGTATGATTGACAGGAAAACCATAGAACAGATAATGGACGTTGCAAAGGTTGAGGAGGTCGTGGGCGACTTTGTCGCACTGCGCAAGCGTGGTGTGAATATGATAGGACTTTGTCCGTTCCACAACGAAAAGACCCCCTCATTCACCGTATCCCCGGCAAAGAACCTTTGGAAGTGTTTTGGATGCGGAAAGGGTGGCAAACCTGTACACTTCATCATGGAGCATGAACAACTGAGCTATCCCGACGCACTTCGCTGGCTCGCAAAAAAATACCATATTGAAATAAAGGAGCGTGAACTCACCGACGAGGAGAAACGCGAGGAGAGTATACGCGAAAGTCTATTCATCATCAACCAATATGCATTGCAGTTCTTCACGGAGACACTGCACACCACAGAGGAGGGAAAGGCCATAGGCTTGAACTATTTCCGCAACCGCGGCCTGCGCGAGGAGACGATAAAGAAATTCTGTCTTGGATATTCACCCGAAAGGCGTGACACATTCGCAAAGACGGCCGTTGCCGCAGGATACAACGCCGAATTGATTGCAAAAACCGGTGTATGCTACAGCACGGAGGACGGAAGACTGCAAGACAGATTCTGGGGAAGAGTGATTTTCCCGGTACACACAATATCGGGGAAGGTTGTCGCGTTCGGCGGACGTGTATTGCAGACAAATGCCAAGGCCGCAAAGTATGTAAACTCTCCCGAGAGCGAAATATACCACAAGAGCGACCACCTCTACGGCCTCTACTTTGCCAAGCAGGCGATAATGCAGAAGGACCGCTGCATACTTGTCGAGGGATATCTTGATGTAATATCGATGTACCAGGCAGGAATACAGAACGTGGTCGCATCATCGGGAACGTCGCTGACAATAGGACAGATAAGGCTCATACACCGTTTCACCAACAACGTCACGCTGCTGTACGACGGCGATAATGCCGGCATAAAGGCATCAATCCGCGGTATCGACATGTTGCTTGAGGAGGGCATGAACATCAACGTGGTACTGCTGCCCGACGGGGAAGACCCGGACAGCTATGCACAAAGCCACTCTACCGACGAGGTTGAGGAGTACATCGAGCGCAACAAAGTAGACTTCATAAAATTCAAGACCAACCTGTTGATGAGTGAGGTTGGAGATGACCCCATCCGCCGTGCAGGGCTCATAGGAGATGTTGTAAAGAGCATTGCCGTTATACCAAACGAGATACTGCGCAGCGAATATATAAAGAAATGCAGCGACATGCTCAATGTCGCCGAGCAACTGCTTGTAAAGGAGACAGCAAAGATACGCATGAAACGCGCCGAGGAGCAGCAGAAGCAGAAATTCGAGAACAAGCAGGAGGAAAATAGCGAGAACAACGCTACTGCCGGAGATGACGAATTCCGGCAGAACATAATAAACAGTTACGCCACCAATCCTCTCCACCACAAGGAGAAGGCTATAATACAGTTCTTGATGAAAAATGGCGGCAAACTGCTGCAGGTCCCCGAGGACAAGTTAAACGGCACACCGGCATTTACCGAAAGTGTGATCTCTCACCTCTACTACTCATTCGAGGCCGACGGGATTGAAATAAGCCACCCGTTGTACAAGAAGATTTTTGAAGAAGCCTCAGAGCACAAGACTGATATCGACTTCGATCCCGAGAACCACTTCATGGCACATCCCGACCATGAGATATCATCTTTGGCAGCCGAGCTGTGCAGCGAACATTACATGCTGAGCAAATTCTTCGGCGGTGGACAGGAGAAAGATGGTAAGAAAAAGGAAGAGGACAACACACGCGAAAGCAATACCCACAACGACCTTGCCGTACTGTTCGAGCAGACGACACGCCTTGCGATATCGTACAAGCAGAGTATCGTGGATGAGATGCTCAAGGAGACAATGGCAAGACTGAAAGATCCTGCTGTTGCAGCCGACCCGACAGCACTGCAGGAGACAATGGAGGAGTTCAAGTTCCTGAAGGACACACAAGGAGCACTGAATGACGTGCTGCGTAGCTACGGATTCGGAGACATCGCATTAAATGTTTAGTCACTAAACATCGACAAGGTTTGTAGCAAAAGGTCGCAGGCAGCGCGGAAGAATGTCGAGCCTTTCAGCTTTAACCCCTACACGCGCCTACGCACGTATATTAATAAGGTAAACAATATATTTTGAGGATTTAGAATAATTGAATACATTTGCAACAAAGACACAAACTAAAACAATAAAGACATGGGAATATTTTCATTTTGGAAAAAAGACAAGGAAGAAGAACAACGTAAAGCGCGAGAACTTGAGTTACAAAGAATAAAGGAAGAGGCAATACGTGAGGCAAAGGAACAGATTAGAAAGGAGTTTATGGAGCAAGGTCAACAAGAAATAGAGGTTGTTGTGCTACCCGAAGAGCATAACTCCGCAAAACACTGTCCTTGCTGCAACAGGCCCGATTACCTCCGAAAAAGTTCTTTGGGCGACTATTGCGTGTGGTGTGGCACTGTATTCAACTCTAATGGACAGCCAAGCAATGTAACTTACAGACCGCACGACTACTTCCGCTACATTTGGGACATATCAAATGTAATCAAGTACGACACTCTCTCAAGGAGAGAGAACAATGAGTTCCTAGGAATCATATTCAACAACATCAAAGGCTGCGACATCAAAACCAAAGTAAACGCAAGCGAGATTGCACCCAATGCACCCGAATACGCAATGCCGATAAATTTCCTTATCACAAGAGGCGACAAGAGGGTTGCTGTACTACTTGTAGAGGGTGACAAGTGCAAGAGATACTCTGTGCTTGAAACAATGGAGCTCTGCAAGGAGAACGGTATCAAGCCTTTACGATTCGTTATTGGAGAACCGGAGTTCTTCACCAACGAAGAGCAGTACGTCACTAACCGCATAATGGAAAACCTGCTTTAAGAAGAGGAGAAAGCAATAAAACATAGGGAGAGAGGAACGCAATGCACCTGTAAAGGGCACAGCACCGGCCGTATATATGGTTCTGCAGGTAACCGGCTTGTGTATTGTCCTGTATCCTTGAGTCAAGGATTTCAAAATCATTCCTCTCTTTCTCTTTTTCTATACAGAACCTAAAAACACAATTATGGATACAAAAAAAACACTGATCGCATTAGTTATAATACATAACATAGTGTCACTCATAGAACTCATAATGTTTGGATATGAATTCGTAAGTGGAATGTTGATATCTTTGATTACATATATTATATCTTTAATCTTGCTACCAAAAACAAATAAAATCATTGGACAAAGAACTGTAAAAGCAAGTTTATTTACAGCATTATCAATTTTAGCATCCACTGGAACATTTTTTACCGGACTTGTTGGTTATCTTATCTATTATATTCCCATCTTGTCTTATGCTTATCTTATCGGTTATATTCCCATCTTGTCTATAATACCACTACTCAATTTGTATAACAAAGCTAAGGATAACCCAAAAGAGCCAACCCTCAACACGCCAGCACCGACAGACAAAAACCACTATCCAACATATATCTTCAATCCGACGTTTTTCATTTGTCCAATCTGCCAAACCAAATATCTCGAGAATGAGTTCAATAACCATTGCAAATGGTGCGGAGCAAGGTTCAACCGTGAAGGCAATGTTACCGGATACACAAAACCTTTCTTCAGAATATTCAAGAATACAACCACCATCAGGCAATACAACACCCTTACCCATGAGGACAACAACATGTTCCTGAGCTACATATTCAACAATTTCGGCGATTGCGACATAAAGACAAGGGTAAGCGCAAGCGAAATTGCAGAAAATGCGCCCGAATATGCAATGCCAATAAATTTCCTCATCACAAAAGATGGCAAAAGGGTGGCGGTGCTGCTCATAGAAAGTAAAAAAGAGAGGCGATACTCATTGCTTGAGACTGTTGAGTTGTGCAACGAAAACAACATAACACCACTGAAATTCGTTTTTGGTTTCCCGAATAAAGAAGAGTACATTGTCAACCGCATAAGAAAAGGATTGGACAACACTTTATTCAACGTGCTTGACAAAACGATAAAAAGGGATGCATCAAAAGAGGGGAAAAGCGAAGAATGGAATTTCCGCAATATCAAAGGTATTACAAATATAAAAATATATGACACACTCTCGCACGAGATAAACCACAAATTCTTGAGCTACATATTCAACAACTTTGCAGGTTACGATATAAAAACCAGAGTAAGCGCAAACACCATTGCTGAAAATGCGCCCGAATATGCAATGCCAATAAATTTCCTCATCACAAAAGACGAGAAGAGAGTTGCCATTCTGCTCATCAACAGTAAGAAATGCAAGCGATACTCAGTGCTTGAAACAATGGAACTGTGTAAGGAGAATAACGTTATTCCATTGCGTTTCATTATTGAATTCCCAAATGAAGAGAAATATGTTGTAGACCGCATTAAAGCGACTTTTGAAGAATCAGCCAAATAACGCAGAACAAAACAAAAGAAAGAGGGAAACGCGTGAAGCACCTGCAAGGAGCACAGCACAAGCCACACAAAAGGTTTTGCAGGTAACCGGTTAGTGTATTGCTCGGTACTTTAGGCATTGCCTAAATTCAAAAAAATTTCCCTCTTTCTTTTTTCACATATGTCACTATTAGATATAATATCAAATCGGGATGCATGGATTGGGTTCTACGACCGCAGAGTAGAACTAGGTCATTTATGTAGGGGCGAAGAGTATGAACTCTATCGGTTCATACGTAAAAGCGGATACCAGCCAATGCTTGACTCCATAAAGAGAGGAGAGCCTTTCTCGCACCCACAAAAGAAAATGATAGCCAAAGGGCACACCGGCAAAAAACGCACAATCTACACATTTGGAAAAGATGAGAACTATATACTCAAGCTGCTTACACACCTACTGATAAGAGAATATGACCATCTATTCCAACCAAGCCTCTACTCTTTCCGCGCAGGACATAGCGTTTCGGGCGCAATAAAAAAAATTACCGGCACAAAAGACATTGAGAAGTATTACACCTACAAAGCGGATATAAGCAACTACTTCAACAGCATAGATGTAGGAAAACTGCTCCCCATGCTTAGAGAAGCACTTTCCGATGACGCTAAACTGTATGAGTTTCTTGCAGACATGCTCAAGAACCCCTACTCCATTGAAAACGGAAAAACAATCTGCGAATCCAAAGGAGCAATGGCAGGCACCCCCACTGCAGTATTCTTCGCAAACCTTTACTTGAGCGAATTAGATAAAGAACTTGACAACAGTGGAATAATGTACTTTCGCTACTCCGATGACATCATCATTTTTGCAAGGAGCGAAGAAGAGATTATCCGCGGTCGGGAAACAATACTGAGCCACATCAAGAGGTTGGGGCTCACAATCAACCCCGACAAAGAAGTCTACACACATCCGGGCGAACAGTGGAGTTTCCTCGGATTCAGCTACTCAGGCGGCAAGATTGACATCTGCCCTATGAGTATATACAAGATAAAGGCCAAAATGCGCAGGAAAGCACGTGCACTCCTAAGATGGAAAAGGAACAAAGGGAAGACAAACATCATGGCTGCCAGAGCATTCATAAAGGCCTTCAACAAGAAGTTCTACGACACTGACAATGCACACGAAATGAACTGGTCGAGATGGTATTTCCCCGTAATAACGACAGAGAGCGGGCTCAAGGAGATTGACAGCTACATGCAGGCATGCATAAGATATATCATTGCCGAGAAACACACAAAGTCAAACTACAATTTCCGTTATGCCCAGATGAAGGAACTTGGCTATACATCTCTTGTAAACAATTGGTACAAAGGAAAACAGGCAAATAACCCAAAATCAAACCGCTGACGTATTATCACGACGGAACGGGACCTATATGTTAACCCATTAGCATAAAATTGTAGGTGCGTTGTTTGATATACTTGACTTGGTTATATTCCTTTGATTTAAAAACACTTTATAGAACTGGAAATTATTGTTTATTTAAAATAAATGTATACATTTGCAACATACACAACATAAATAAAAAACAGACAGCCTATGAAAAATCGCGTATAATTCAGTACGCACATTTTAGACATATTGGAAAAGCGTTTAGCATTATTCTTTCTTCCTAAAAGTTTGGCGACTTAAAGTTCTGATAAGAGTAATAGCATAAATGCTCGCGCTTCATTGCGCGGGCTTTTGGTTATTATATCAGAACGAGGTTACGCCAAACACCTTAGGAAGATAATATGCCGAAAGTACCGCGTTTTTTTATGTGCGTACATCAAATTCACAAGGTACAATGGAGTAACCCGAAAATCCGGGAAGTGAGTAGGAACTTTGTATTTAAAGTTATTAAAGTCATGAAAAAGAGCTATATATCTATTTTATTCATATTAAGTTTTGTCCTAACATCGTGCGAAGAGAGCTATAACACCACATCCAGCCCAATAAACAACACCACATCCAGCCCAATAAACAACAGCAATCCAAGTTTTACAGGCAGACAAGCTTATTTTGCCGAATGTAGTCACTGTAGGTGTAGACACTATACACCCAAAAGTTCTGCGGACTCTGATTGCATCGTTTGTGAACAGTTAGGTTGTGACGGTAGAAAACATGGACACATAAAACGTTATTACTAACTCTTTTTAACAACTCAGGTTGCACCAATTGGTGCAACCTGAGTTGTTTTACTTATGCTCTCGATATGAAGTTTTCACCTTTTTAAAGGCCCAAAAGGGAAGGCTGGTTTTATATTTCAGTCTTTCAAGCTTCCACACACTCGCTTGCACAAGGTTTGACCTTTCAGTTTTCACATTTCCGCTTTCAGTTTCACCTGTTCCTCAGCAGGTTCATAAACTCCTCGCGGGTCTTTGCCTGGTTGAAGGCGCCACAGAAATCGGATGTTGTGGTAACAGAGTTCTGTTTCTTCACTCCGCGCATCTGCATGCACAGATGCTGGGCTTCTACCACAACCATCACTCCCAGCGGATTTAGCGTCTTCTGTATACACTCCTTTATCTGCAGAGTCATTCTCTCCTGCACCTGCAGGCGACGCGAATAGACCTCCACCACACGGGCAATCTTGCTGAGCCCGGTTATATAACCGTTAGGAATATATGCAACATGTACCTTACCGAAGAAAGGAAGGATATGATGTTCGCATAGCGAATAGAAATCAATGTCCTTTACTATCACCATCTGGCTATAGTCCTCCTTGAACATTGCACCGCGAAGAATCGCCTCCGGATCTTCGTTATACCCGGCAGTTGTATCAAGTATGGCACGCGCCACACGCTCGGGAGTCTTTACAAGACCTTCGCGCTCCACATCTTCACCCATGAGAGTGAGCATCTTGCTGCAACACTCCTTGAGCCCTTCTATTCTCTCTTCCCTATCTTCCATAATCTATCAATATGCCGCATTGATAAGGCACTTCCTTACATAAAGTTCCTTGAATTTCTTTGTTGCCTTGAGCTTGTAAAAAACAGCCTCGGCCTCCTCTCTGGTACGGTAATCCCCGTAGAGACATGAACGTACCGGCGATTCAAAGACAACATACGCCTTCTCTTCGGGGTAATTCTTTTCCATATATGCCTTCATTTTCAAGGCCTCATTATGTGCTTCGGCAGAATTGTTGCCGGAATATACCACGATTCTATAACCCTCGACCTTGGAACCGCCTTTGATAGAAACCATTTTACCCATAAGTTCCATAAGATGAGGGGGCTGGTTTATCTTCACGGTCGGGCCGAAGAGACTGCGCGATTCAATCTCTTTGACAATATTGCTCTGCGCAACAGCAAACTGCGCGCAGAACAATACCGATAATATAAACAGAAATCTCTTCATATATTATTTGAAAGCATCGATGATGCCCTTGAAGTCAGCCACCTTGAGGGCTGCACCACCGATGAGACCACCATCAACATTAGGATTAGCAAAGAGTTCCTTTGCGTTGCTTGGCTTACAGCTGCCGCCGTAGAGGATTGATGTATTCTCAGCAACCTCGTTGCCATACTTCTCGGCAATTGTAGAGCGGATGTAAGCGTGAATCTCCTCAGCCTGCTCAGGAGTTGCTGTAAGACCTGTACCGATTGCCCATACCGGCTCGTATGCAAGGATAATCTTAGAGAAGTCCTCTGCTGAGAGGTCATAGAGTGAACCTGCAAGCTGCTCATATACAACCTGGTTCTGGATACCCTGGTTACGCTCCTCAAGAACCTCACCGATACAGAAGATTGGTGTAAGGCCGTTTGCAAGAGCAAGCTGCACCTTCTCCTTCAGAATTTCAGGAGTCTCGCCGTAGTAAGCACGACGCTCAGAGTGACCAAGGATAACATACTTTGCACCGGTTGAAGCAACCATGGCTGCAGAAACCTCACCTGTGTAAGCACCCGATACCTTGTCGGCACAATTCTCTGCACCTACACCGATAACTGCCTCGTCAACAATTGGAGTAACCGATGCAAGGTGGATGAATGGAGTACAGATTACCACGTCGCAGTTCGGTTTGTCTGCTGCCAACGCCTCGTTAAGTTCCTTTGCAAGTGCAATACCCTCCTGAAGATTCATGTTCATCTTCCAGTTACCTGCTACAATGTTCTTTCTCATTTCTTTTAATTTTAAAGGTTATTATTAATGTTAATATTATTCTCTTTCTCTTCATTTGTTTTCTGTTGCCCGCTCACTTCCTGGCTTTCGCCCGGGGTTGCCTTACGCATTGCTCTCTTTGCCATCAGATAATCTATTACAACAATGGCAAGCAAAGGCAATATCAACATTAGCATCCAGAATCGCCAACCTCGCACACTGTCGACCCATACACTATCCATAGCAGGCAATTTGGTAGGAGCTTCGACAAAGGACTCCACCGCAGGCAAATCAGAGACATCCCACTTGCCCACAATGACGCCATCCTTCAGCACCAACATCCCCGGATTGGCACGTATCATTCTCTTCAACGCATGCTCATCAGTGAAATGTATCGGATACTCCGCCCCGGTCCTCTTGCGCCACAGTTCAATCTCCTCGGCACCGGATGCAGTGGTTACATAAAACGGTATATCATTTTCAACGCAATGGTCATAAAGGTCATTTATCTTATCTACTCGGCTCATAGAGGCGCTCTCCACACGCTCTATCAGCACCAGGCACACATGTCCCGAGTCGGAAAGTATCTCCTCGGTCGCATCATAATCATACTCCCAGTCATATACAAGAAAATCCTTCACCGTGGGTTCCGTTCCCTTTTCCACAAGCTCCGCCTTGCTGCTTATGCACGTCCATGTAGTATCGGGCAGTTCACCTTCGGGCAGTTCGCAACGCTCGTTTCCTCGCCCGTAGATATACAAAACCTTATATTTGTCGGGCGTACCTTGGGTAAGACCACGTAAATCGGAACCTACAGTATAATCACCGAAATCGATGACCGGCAAATGGTTGAAACTTATTATCTGCACTGCCCCGATGTAGAACAGCGAGAATATTGTCACCATCCAACGGCATCTCGCACTTATGTAATAACATATCAGATTCCTGCCGAGGAACAACGGTAACGAAAGCAGAAGCAGTACAACATTCTTTGTCAACGTCTGTCCGTTGCTCATTGTCACAGCCTCGCCGAAACAGCCGCAATCCTCGATGTTGTCGCCCGCATAGATAAAAATCGTAAGCAGCGTAAAGAACGCCATCAGCACCGGCGTTGCCACAGTCGTGAACTTGCGGTATATCCCCATAAGTATAAATACACCCAAAACAAACTCCAGCACGGCCTGCGACACAGCAAAGAACATCAGCCAATCATCGGACATTCCTCCCATCGAAAATGCTTCGGCATACTCCTTCATCTTGTACATCGAGCCGATAGGGTCTACGGACTTCACGAAGCCCGAGACAATCAGCACCAATGCCAGAAGCAGACGGCACACATTGGTGAGTATTACATATCCTTTCTTATTCGGCAACACCATTCTTTATCAATCCAAAAACCGCATAGTTTATCATATCCATGTAGTTGGCATCCACGCCCTCGGAAACCTTAGTCACACCCTCAAGTTCCTCAATCTGCTTTGTACGCCATATTTTTGTAAGGATGAGGTCGGTATACGATGTAGTTCTCATACCTCGCCACGCCTCATTGTAATCATGGTTTTTCTTCTTCATCAGTTCAAGAGCCTCCTGGGCTTTCCTGTCATAGAGCGCCATTGCCTCATCGGGTGTAATGTCGCAGTTGTCGGCATAACCGAGTTCCAACTGCACAAGCGCAATGATTCCATAGTTGACGATACCGATAAGTTCGGAACTTATATCCTCGCCCACAAGATTCTCGGCACCCGTCTCCAACGTACGTATGCGCTTGGCCTTGATGAATATCTGGTCGGTCAGCGACTCGGGACGCATTATGCGCCACGATGCTCCGTAATCATACAGTTTCTTTCCGAACAGGTCACGGCACACAGCCAGCACCTTCTCGAATTGCTTGTTTGTATTCTCTGCCATACTCTTTTTACTCCTCCTCTTTATCCGTTATCACTGTTTTTCCACCTCCTGCACTTTGGGATATTTACGGAACCAGCTGCTTATCTTGAGCCTTATCACGCCGAAGAAAGCCTCACCGAAAATACCACCGCTCATCTTTGATGTTCCGAGAACACGGTTCACAAAAATCACCGGCACCTCCTTTATCTTGAAACCGCACTTGTGTGTGGTGAATTTCATCTCAATCTGGAAGGCGTATCCCTTGAAACGTATCTTGTCGAGTTCAATCGTTTCAAGCACCTTGCGGCGATAGCAGTTGAAACCTGCCGTGGTGTCACATACCGGCAGACGTGTGATAAGACGCACATACTTTGATGCAAAATAAGACATCAGCACGCGACCCATAGGCCAGTTCACAACATTCACACCGGTAACGTAACGGCTGCCCACCGCCAAGTCATACCCCCAATCGGCACACGCCTCATAGAGCCTTGGCACATCATCAGGGTTGTGCGAGAAGTCGGCATCCATCTCAAATATATACTCATAGTCACGTTCAAGCGCCCACTTGAAACCTGCAATATATGCCGTACCGAGACCCTGTTTCCCCGAACGTTCAAGGATGAAGACCCTGTCGCCATATATCGACATCATACCTTTGACAATATCCGCAGTGCCGTCAGGTGACGCATCGTCGACCACAAGGATATCAAAACCATGCTCAAGGGAGAGAAGAGTACGTATCATCTTCTCGATATTCTCCTTTTCGTTATACGTTGGGATAACAATTATAGTATCGCTCATAAGAAACTGTTATTGGCAGTGCAGCGGAACATCCGCTACAAGAGACAAAGATAAGTGAAAAACAAAAACTATTCAAATTATCTATTAAAAAACTATGATAATATAACGCACGCGGGCACGTTTTTCGTTTTTTATCACTATCTTCGCGAAGATTTTCAACACACCCCGATATGGAAGATAACAAGAAACTATACATTGAGACATACGGTTGCCAGATGAACCTCGCCGACAGCGAAGTAATAGGATCGATACTTAAGGTTGCCGGATACGAAGTGTGCGGCAACATCGAGGAAGCAGACCTCATACTGCTCAACACATGTTCGATACGCGACAATGCCGAACAGAAGATATACGGCAGGCTCGACCAGTTAAACGCAATGCGCCGTGGCAGGAAGACCCTCATAGGCGTTGTCGGCTGCATGGCAGAGAGAGTCAAGGAACAGCTCATCAAGGAGTACAAGGTAAACATTGTGGCAGGCCCCGACACATACCTGTCGTTGCCGGGACTCATCGCCGAGGCCGAAATGGGACACTCCGCAATGAACATCGAACTGTCGACCACAGAGACCTACCGCGATGTAATCCCCATGCGCATATGCAGCGGCAATGTATCGGGCTACATATCCATCATGCGCGGATGCAACAACTTCTGCCACTACTGCGTGGTACCCTACACAAGAGGACGTGAAAGAAGCCGCGACGTGCAGAGCATACTCAACGAAGCCGACGACCTTGTAGCAAAAGGATTCAAGGAGATAATCCTGCTTGGACAGAATGTCAATTCATACCGTTTCGAAGGCGAAGACGGCAAAGTTGTCACCTTCCCCGAACTGCTGCGTCTTGTGGCACGCCACACACCGGAGACACGCATACGCTTCACCACGTCGCACCCCAAGGACATGAGCGACGAGACACTGCATGTGATTGCCGAAGAGCCCAATGTATGCAAGAGTATACACCTCCCCGTACAGAGCGGCAGCAGCACAATGCTCAAAGCCATGAACCGCAAATACACCCGCGAGTGGTATCTTGACCGCATTGAGGCAATACGCCGCATAGTCCCCGACTGCGGAATATCCACCGACATAATCGCAGGATTCTGCGGAGAGACCGAAGAGGACCATCAGGAGACACTCTCGCTGATGAGATACTGCTCTTACGACGCAGCATTCATGTTCAAATATTCGGAACGCCCAGGCACATTCGCCAGCAAGCACATGAAGGACGACATCGAAGATAGCGAAAAGGTGCGCCGCCTGAACGAGATAATAGCCCTGCAACAAGAGTGCTCGGCTGCCAATAACAGGAAATGCATAGGCCAGACATACAGGGTACTCGTCGAAGGCATCTCCAAGCGCTCCAAAGATCAATTCTTCGGAAGGACAGAACAGAACCGCACAGCAGTCTTCGACAGAAAGGGACACAGGATAGGCGACTTCGTCGACGTAAAGATCAACGACTCTACAGCTGCAACCCTATTGGGAGAAATCATCGATTAAGAAGCTTCTAAAACGTTAGAATTCATAAAAAAGAATCCGGAAACATGCACATGTTTCCGGATTCTTTTTTTTAATGCAAGATGTTACTTGCCCAGTCTCTCGCTCATCCTTGCAGCATAATCCTTCTTCTCTTTGCTACGTGAAGGCATTATCATCCAAAGGACAATATAAAACAGCAAGGGAGCTCCTGCAAGCACAAATGTAAGTACAAACCAAGCAAGGCGTACCGTACGCGCCTTCCAGCCGAAATGCTCGGCAACACCGGCACAAACACCCGCAATCTTCTTGTCTGCAACAGAACGTACTAATTTTGCCATAAATTTAAAATTTGTTTGTTAGAATTCATTTTCGGACGCAAAAGTAGCAAATAAAGCGATAGATGATTGTTAAAAAATGTAATATTCCGCATATCACAATCGAAAAAACGAAAAAAAGAGAACAATTTTGCCTTAAATGGTGTATTTTTGTATCCAATTTCGGATAGGTATGTCCTCAAGCACCGAAGCCACAGTAAAAGATATGGAAACAATAACCCACGACTCGTGCCCCTTATGCAAGGGAAGCAATATAAAAAAACGTTTCACTTGCAAAGACCGGTTTGCCACAGGCGAGATGTTCGACATATACGAATGCCCCGACTGCGGATTCGTATTCACCCAAGGCTATCCCGACGAAAAGGAGATAGGCAAATACTACGAGTCGCAGACCTACATATCGCACAGCAACACCAAAAAGGGAGTTGTAAACAGGATATACCATATTGTACGTGACATAATGATGCGTCGCAAGGTACGCATGATAAAGAAACTCACGATACTCAACAACGGCAAGATTCTCGACTATGGCGCAGGTACCGGATATTTTGCGCACTCCATGGCAAAAGCCGGCTGGGATGTAACGGCAATCGAGAAGAGCGCTGCTGCAAGAGATGTCGCCAAAAATGAGTTCGGCATCGACCTGCTCCCCGAAGAGGCACTTTCAACGCTCAAAGACAAGGAGTATGATGTAGTGACCCTTTGGCATGTACTGGAGCATATACAGGAACTCGACAAATTCTGGGATGAATTATACCGCATAATCGACGACACGGGAATCGCTGTGATTGCACTCCCCAACTGCAAGTCTTACGATGCACGCAGGTACAAAGAACATTGGGCTGCTTACGACGTTCCGAGACATCTGTGGCACTTCACTCCAAGCACGATAATGCGTTGGGGCGAGAAGCACGGCTTTATACTTGAGAAAGAGTTCCGCATGCCGTTTGACGGTTTCTACATATCCATGCTCAGCGAACAGTACAGAGGATCACGTTTGTCAAGCATGAAGGGATTCTGGAACGGTTTCAAAGGGTGGATTGCACAATGCAACAGGCGCGACGCCGGCAGTTCTATCATTTATATATTCAGGAAAAAAAGATGAGCAAGCCACTATTTAAGGTACAGACATTAAGCGTTTACATCAGCACCACATTGGTACTGCTGCTGTTGGGTGTCATCGGTGTACTCTACGTTGCCGGGCGAGAAGTCGCCAAAGGCATGCAGGAGAGCATGGGAGTATCTGTAGTCATATACCAAGGAGCAGGTGAAGACGAGGCAAACAGCGTCAGGGATGCCATAAAAAAAGGCGGATATGCCCAGGACATCAAGTACATCTCGGCCGAAGAAGCCCTTAAGGAGGAGATGGAGGAGCTGAAGATGAACCCGGTGGAACAGCTTGGATACAACCCATATGAAGCATCGTTCGAGTTGACCCTCAAACCGGAATACAACAATGCCGAGGAACTTGAAAACATAGAAGAGGAGCTGCTCCGCAACGACAATGTAAAGGAGGTTGTATATCATAAGGAACTGATGGGAGAGGTCAACAACAGTATCAGGAAGGCAGGAATCGCAATGTTTGTCCTTCTTGTGATGCTAACTCTCATATCATGGTCACAGATAAGCAATCTGGTACGTCTCTCGATATATTCCAAGAGATTCCTGCTCCACACAATGAAACTCACCGGAGCGACATGGGGTTTCATACGCCGCCCGTTCATCCTCAACGGCATGCTCACAGGATTCCTCTCGGGCATATTTGCCAACGGAATACTCGCGGCAATACTCTACGCCACAGGAAAGAGCGAGCCGGACATAATGGTATATTTCCCGACCGACAAACTGATATATGTAGGGATAACAGTTATAATATTCGGAATTACAATATGCAGTCTATGCGCATACTTCTCAGTGAACCGTTTCCTGCGTATGCGCAACAACGACCTTTATTTCATATAATAATCGAAAAATGGACAAACAAAAATTCGCATTCGGCAAGGTCAACTATATTCTGTTGATAATTGCAGCAGTGGCAATCGTCTTAGGATTCATCCTCATGACAGGCCCGGGTTCCACCGAGACACACTTCGAGCCCGACATCTTCAGTTTCAGAAGAGTAAAGCTGGCACCTGCCATCTGTTTCCTCGGCTTCGTATTTGTCATCGTAGCCATCATGTACCGTCCCAAGGATAAAGAAGAGAACAACGAAGAGCAGCCACAGCCATGACAATACTTGAGACAATAATAATTGCCATTGTCGAAGGGCTCACCGAGTTCCTTCCCGTATCCTCAACGGGACACATGGTCATAACCCAAAACCTGTTGGGAGTAGAAAGCACCGTGTTTGTAAAGGCATTCACCTTTATCATACAGTTCGGAGCGATACTTTCGGTTGTGGTACTCTATTGGAAGCGTTTCTTCCGGCTTAACCAAACGCCGGCACCCGAAGGCGCATCGGCTTTCAAGAAGTTCCTCCACAAGTACGACTTCTACTGGAAGCTTTTTGTCGCATTCATACCGGCAGCCGTGTTCGGCCTGCTTTTCAGCGACGCAATCGACGCAATGCTTGAAAGCGTCACAGTAGTTGCCGTAACCCTTATCCTCGGTGGCATATTCATGCTCTTCTGCGACAAGATATTCAACAAGGGAAGCGACAAGACCGAACTCACCGAGAAGCGTGCATTCAACATCGGACTCTTCCAGTGCATATCCATGATACCCGGTGTATCACGCTCCATGGCGACCATCGTCGGCGGTATGTCACAGAAACTCACACGCAAGAATGCAGCCGAGTTCTCATTCTTCCTTGCCGTGCCCACCATGCTCGCCGCAACAATGTTCAAGATGATAGGCCTCATCACAGACGAGGCAAGCTTCAATGTACTGAAGGAGAATCTCGACATACTGCTCATTGGAAATGCCGTAGCATTCATCGTTGCCATGCTCGCGATAAAATTCTTCATCAGTTTTGTTACAAAGTACGGTTTCAAGGCATTCGGATGGTACAGAATCATCATCGGAGCCATCATACTGCTGATGCTCATGACCGGACATAACCTCACCATAGTATAATGGATTTTCGCGAAGGAGAAATATTGCCGATATACAAGCCCTACACCTGGACATCGTTCCAGATAGTGAACAAGATACGCTACCACCTAAGCCGTAAGTACGGCATAAAGAGATTCAAGGTTGGACACGCGGGAACACTCGACCCATTGGCGACAGGTGTCTTGTTGCTATGCACAGGAAAGGCTACCAAGCGGATAGAGGAACTGCAGACACAGACAAAGGAGTACGAAGCCGAGATAATGCTCGGAGCCACCACACCCTCCTTTGACCTGGAGCACCCCATTGATGCCACCTACCCTTATGAGCACATCACAAGGGAGATGACCGAAGAGGTGCTGAAACAGTTTGTGGGCAATATCGCCCAGCGCCCTCCCCTCTTCTCGGCATGCAAGGTCGACGGCAAGCGCGCCTACGACCTCGCCCGCAAAGGCAGTGACATGGAGCTCGCCCCCAAGCAGATAAGAATCGACTCCATCGAACTGCTCAGTTTTGAGTTGCCAAAGATGACCATACGCGTTGTATGCGGCAAAGGCACATACATACGTTCCCTTGCGCGCGACATCGGAGAGGCACTCGGCAGCGGGGCGCACCTGACCGCACTTGCCCGGACCAGGATTGGAGAGTATAAATTAGAAGATTGTATAAATCCCGAGACATTCAATGAATGGCTCGAAAAACAGTAAAAACCATGACAGACGACCATTTTTACATAAGCGGACAGCACATGAAACTGTCACAGTTCAAATACAAGTTGCCCGAGGACCGCATCGCCCTCTTCCCTGCACCATGCCGTGACGAATCACGCCTTATGGTTCTACACAAGAAGACAGGAGAGATTGAACACCGCATTTTCAAGGAAGTAATCGAATACTTCGATGAAAAGGACGTTTTCGTAATGAACGACAGCAAAGTGTTCCCTGCACGCCTCTATGGCAACAAGGAGAAGACCAATGCCCAGATCGAGGTGTTCCTGCTTCGCGAGCTCAACGAAGAGTTCCGCTTGTGGGACGTGCTTGTTGACCCCGCGCGCAAGATACGTATCGGCAACAAACTCTATTTTGGCGAGGACAACTCAATGGTAGCCGAGGTTATCGACAACACCACATCACGCGGACGCACTCTCCGTTTCCTCTACGACGGGCCGCACGACGAGTTCAAGAAGGCACTCTACGCGCTGGGTGTGGCACCGCTGCCCGATGACTTCAAGCGCCTGCGCAAGGAAGAGCCCGAAGACCTCGATAACTTCCAGACCTACTTCGCGAAGAAGGAAGGTTCTGTAACAGCATCGTTTGCCGGATTGCACTTCACACGCGAACTCATGAAGCGTATGGAAATCAAAGGCATTGACACAGCATTCGTAACCATGCACACAGGCCTGGGCTGTTTCCGCGAGATAGATGTCGAGGACCTCACAAAGCACAAGATGGACAGCGACCTCATCAGTGTCGACACCGAGGCCGTACAACTCGTCAACCAGGCAAGGATCGAAGGCCGCCGTATCTGCGCAGTGGGCACATCGGTACAGCGCGTCCTCGAAACAGCATCGCTCACCGGCGGCATGCTCAAGGAGTACGACGGATGGACAAGCAAATTCATCTTCCCCGAGTACGACTTCCAGGTAGCGAACTGCATGATTGCCAACTTCTATGCACCATACTCTACAATGCTCATGCTCACAACCGCATTCGGCGGATATGACAATGTGATGAATGCATACGAGGTTGCCCTCAAGGAAGGCTACCGTTTCGGTCTCTACGGCGATGCAATGCTCATCATAGACTGATAAACTGTTTATTAATAAAAACAGCCGGTTCCACAATCGGTTATCCGTTTTAACCTTTCAGTTTTCAGATTAATGGTAACAAAAGTATACCTCGGCCTGGGTACAAACCTGGGCAACAAAGAAGAAAACCTGACGCGAGCGATAGAACTCCTATCGCTCGCGCTTGGTCCTTGCATGGCATGCTCCACATTCATCGAGACCGAACCTTGGGGCTTTGAGAGCAGCAACGGATTTCTCAACTGTGCAGCAGCATTCGACACGGAACTTTCACCACATGAATTGCTTGATGCCACAGAGCACATCGAGCGCGAGCTGGGCCGCACCTTAAAATCAGAGGACGGCAACTACCACGACCGCATCATCGACATCGACATCCTGCTCTACGGCAACGAAATTGTCAAGAGCGACAGACTGACCATTCCCCACCCTTTGATGCACAAGCGCGACTTTGTGCTTGAACCACTTGCTGCGATTGCACCGGATGCCATTCACCCATTGCTTCGCAAAAGCATCGGCAAGTTATTGGAAGAACTGCGCCCCTCCTCTATCAACCGATGACATTGCCATTAAAGACCTTTTCGATGCGCTTTATTCTAACCCATACGGTTTGACGTGGATAATCTGTCAGGTTCACAATCTGTGGTCCTGACAGACCTATTTTCATTAGATAGCATACACGTAGTAGTGGTTCGCTGATTCTTTTGAATTTGCTCTGTACCTCGTGTGTGAAATCGGGATACAGATTGTCTACGGCACCCAACAGGTTTTTCCATTCCTCATCATTAAGCCGGTATTTACCTCTTGATGCCTTCTTTACTTTTTCTATAATGTCACCGGCATTTTCCGAGAAATTGTTCATCAAGGTAATTCTTGTCAGTTCCTTGTTTTGTATGACAAGCATCCTAAAATCCTCCTCGGCTTTATGCAGTTGTTGTGTAAGTCTTGAATTTGTTATATCCATTGCAGCCAATTCCTTCTCCTTCCGCTCAATGCATTTTTTCTCTTTTTTAAGTTCGGTCTCCTTCTCCTCAACCAGGGCCTTGGCTTCTCTTATGCTCTTTTCTTTACCAATAATCTGAACCAGCAGTTGCTTCTTGCGGTGATAGTAGTATATAATACTGCTAAGCAACAATATTGTTGATGTAGAAATCCCTAACACCAGATTAAACCTATCCTTTGCGGCTTCCTGTATTATTTTTGCTTCCTCTTCCTTGTCCCGCTGGTATTGGAAAAGATTCTTAGCGTTATTGGTATATTCATAGTCCATATTCTCAACAACTGCTCTATTGGCCTCTATGAAGCGTACTGCATATTTACTTGCCTGTTCATAATCTCCTTTATCATTATAATGTTTTGTGAGCCAACGTGAGGCATCATATTTTGATCCGATTCTGTCAGTCGTGTCATACAGTTTACGGAAAATCGCAGCCGCGCTGTCTTCTGAAACGAACTTTTCATAATATATGGCAAGGTTAGGAGCATAATTGCGTGGCAACTCATTGTGCGGTAAGGATTTTAATAAGTTATGGCACAATGTTGCATCTTTTTCGTTGTTGGCTCGTGTATAATAATATAATGCTTTTGATACGATGTCTGCATTCTTTTTACACACTCCATTATTCAAAATAATATCCATTGTCTTATCGCATAAACTGATTGTATTTAAAGTGTCGCCAATATTGAAGTATGTTGTTGCAACGTTCATAAATGTTCTTTCTGTTGCCTTGCCTTGTCTCTCTGCTATTTTTAATCCTTTCAATGCAAGGTCCAGTGCTTCATTATGTTTGAATTGCTTTTGGTATATACCTGATAATTGTAGATATGACACTTCCATTAATGCCGGGTCTGCATCTTCACTCTTTTCGGCAATTTCAATAGCTTTCAGATAGTTTGTAACCGCTCTTGGGCTGTCGTTCATGTCGCGGTACACACTTCCCATGTAGTAGTACGCCTCCTGCTTCTCCCTATCGCTGCCATGCTTCTCAAAATAACCGCAGACCTGTTTTATTGTGCTGTCGCTTGTGTGGGTTATATATGCCTTGTCGCGTAAACGTATGTCGAGCAGTGCGAGCTTGTTGCGCATATACTCGCTCTCATTTTCAAACTGTGGTCTAATTGAGTCAAGGCGCAGCATCGCCTTTTGGGGGCAACTGTCCCCCATTGCCTGAATATCGGAAAGGCATTCAAGCAATTCTTTATTCTCATTGTTTGCGCAACCGGCCAATAACAGGCATATTGCCAAAGCACGAAGTAGTCTGTACATATTCTGTATTGTCATTTACGATTCTTCACTTTGCGAAGTTACTATAAAATTAATTGTTTGAGCCAAACAACATGTCCAAGATTGTCCAACTTTTAAA
>JAFQEZ010000094.1 GCA_017398805.1 Bacteroidaceae bacterium
ACCCGCTTGCAAGCAACCGTGTAACCAGCGGTCAAACACTCCTCGCACTTTTTCCAAAAATCAAACAGGTTCAAGCTGTGGAATTTAACGGTGCCGGTTAAAGAGATTACCTCTGCTTATCATTGCGCAATTGTCATCCCGACAGAGCGGAGCGACGAGGGATCTCTTTTTCATAACTACTGCAAATATTTTGCTGACCCACACCTTTTTGCTACTGACCCTCTATTTATGGTTTCTCTCCGTATGTTCTGTTTCATAGGGGTATCATCTTCAATGTGAGATTCTCAATACCTTTATGCCAATCTGCTTTTTCTTGTTCTTCTGGTATTCGTACAAAGTCAACGGGTCTTTTACAACCTTGCTCTTGGCGCTTGATGCATGCAGAAGGTGCAGGTTGCCCTCTTCCCAATAGGCAAATCCCACGTGTGCGATGTCCAGCCCGGCAACAGTCGTGACAAGTGCAATGATATCACCGTTCTTGATGTGCTTTATATTCTCCTTGTCATTCAGGATCTCTTTAGGAATATAGCTGCTTGATATGCCCCTGAACGGTATCTCAAGTTCTTCTATCCTCTTCTGCATCCTAATATTGTTTTTCAGCATGGGATAACTGTCGGGATGCTTGCTCATGAAACTGAGATTCAGAGTCCTGAACTTATGGCTGCACTCTTCTGTCGTTTCTGTGATTAAGCCTTTCGATATGTTGTCCTCTATCCACCATGTCGTGTAGTGCAACCTGCTCTCATATCCGTTGCGTATTCCATTGCGGTAACGTATCTTTTCCAGGTTTCTGCAGAATGAACAGAAATCCTTGTCACCACTCTCTATGGTGATTACGATTGCTGTTACCAACTCTACAAAAGTTGAACAATCAAGTTTCTCTGTGCTGACGAACAGAGGCTCTTCATTGCCGTTCTCAAGTGTTCCTGCAACATATTCGCATCCTATGAAACGATCTGCAATGGCAAGCGCCAAATCTCCCGTGCCGTTGTAAGCATCAGCTTGCTCCTCGTGCAGGATGCGCTCGATTGCGATACTGTCGCTTTTGTTGTATATAACCTCCTGTGCATGCGACATGAATGGCAATAAAAAGAAAAATGCAATAACTTGAAGTCTTGTCATGATTGTGATTTTGGAAGCTTCTTAATTTGTGTAAATATAAGGCAATATTCTTTATAAATGATTATCTTCGCGCAAAATATAAAATATGAAATCAAGGTTTTCGCTCATTGTGTTGCTGTCGCTGTTGCCTTTTGTTACATGTGCGCAGTTCGCTTTTTCCGTTTCGGAACGCTTGCGATCGCTCCGCATGGAGGTAAATGGAGAGTGGAATGCCATGCCCGTAGTGCAACTTGACGGTGACGATGTCATAAGCTTCTCTTTTGATGAGATGTCCCATGAGTACAACCGTTTCATTTATAGGATTACCCATTGCAATGCCGACTGGACACCGTCGGACCTTCATGAAATAGACTATCTTGAAGGGTTCAACAATATGCCTGTAGAGGAGTGGGAGAACTCTGTCGCGACAACCCAACTTTATACGCATTATACATTCTCATTGCCGAATGAAAATGTTTCGTTGTTGCTGTCCGGCAATTATAAGGTGGAGATATTTGACGACGAGGATGGGGGTGAAACACCTGTGGCCGAGTTTCGCTTCTCTATTGTAGATCCTCGCGTGCGTATCTCTGCTACTGTCAGCGGTGATACGGACCTGTCGCTTAATGAGGATGAACAGCAACTCTCTTTCATTGTCGACTGCTCGGGCTACAGCATAGCATCTCCTTCGAGTGACATTATACCCGTGGTATATCAGAACCGTAGAGTGGATAATGCCGTTATGGGAATCAAGCCTACCTATATCACCGGCAATTCGCTGGAGTATCTTCATAATGGCAAACTCATTTTCAATGCCGGTAATGAATACCGCCGTTTTGAACTTACTGACCCAAATTCCCCATCACTCAATGTTGAGGAGGTGGCTGTGTACGGTGATGAGTATCATGCGTTGCTTTATGTTGATAAACCGCGCAAGAACCATTCCAATTATATTGATGAGAACGGCCGTTATTTTGTAAGGACACTCGAAGGATACGGATCACCGATAGAGGCCGATTATGTGCATGTTCATTTTGCTCTTGATACACCTTATACCCCCGATGGTGACTATTATCTTTTCGGTGACCTCACCAATAATGCGATATCACCTTTGACACGGCTGGATTATGATACAGAGGGTGGGTATTACCACACGACAATGTTGTTGAAGCTTGGCCTTTATAACTATATGTATGTATGGATGCCACATGGCGGTAACGCTCTGAAGACTTCTGCCGTTGAGGGGGATTTCTACAACACCGATAATGAATACCTTATATATATATACCATAGGGAATTCGGTGCAAGGTATGACAAATTGGTAGGTGTCCATGCAATCAACTACAGGTTAGAGGATAATTGAGTGCCGATATCTACAAAACAAGCCCGGAGGTCGCGACCTCCGGGCTTGTTTTGTAGATGATTCAGACTTTATCAATGATCTCCTGGACTTTCTTCCAAATGCCTTTCTTTTCAAAGTTCATTTTCTTGCTTATTTTTTTCAATCTTTCCAGCCCCTTGCCGTTCTTTTCCAATTGCTTCTCGGCATACATGTAGAACAGGAATGTAACGGAGATGCCCAGCAGAATTACAATCAGTAACTGGAGTTCTACGGGAGCGCCTAACAGGCAAGAGACAAACCATATCACAACAACAAGGAAGTTTAGTGTGAGGATGGACACTGTAGTTCCGATATGCGAGAAGCCCAAGTCGATGAACATGTGGTGAAGGTGTGTCTTGTCGGGGCTGAATGGTGATTTGCCCTTCATGATTCTTGTAGACATCACGCGTAATGTATCGAACACCGGTATTGCGAGCACTGCAACAGTGAACGGCACAAGTCCATATCCCCTTGCCGCCAAAGATGATGAGTCGCTACCCTTGCAAAGTATATTTATCACGAATATTGACATCATGATACCTATCATCAATGTTCCTCCGTCGCCAATGAACATCTTTGTCTTGTTGCCGAATACATTGTGTAGGAAGAACGGAATTATCGCTCCGGCAGCAGTTACGGCAATGATAGTCATAGTGGCATTATTAGAAATGTAAAATATAATGGCAAACAGAGTAGATGCCATAAAGCAGAATCCTGATGAGAGACCGTTTACACCATCAATGAGGTTTATCGCGTTGATTATTCCCACTGCTGCAAACACTGTCAATGGAACGGCTACCCAAACAGGAATGCCTGTTATTCCAAACAATCCCCATAGACTGTTTATAGATGCTTCATTTACATATATAAGCCACAATACCACTAATATTTCTATTATGAAACGCATTGTTGGTGTCAGCCCAAGTACATCATCAATGGTGCCTATATACAGCATTATGAGCATTGCTGCCATCAGCATGAATACCTCAGGAGCGTTGAACATGGCCTGAGAACTGCATATTCCAATGATTATGCCGAAGAAAACTGCCAATCCTCCAAGGACGGGTACCGGGTTACGTTGCAGTTTACGTGCATCGGGGTTGTCAACGATGTTCTTGAGTATGGCAATCTTCAGAATCTTCGGATGTATCCAAAGTGTGCCCAAGAGTGCTATAAGGAATGTTATTATAATGTTATGCAGCTCTAGCATGGTTTTTCTTTTTTATAATTGTAGGATATCGATTATTGGGGGTAAATTTAAAATAAAGTATCCCTAAAGGATAATATGACAATTGCAAATATAACGATTTTCTTATTTAATTCAATAAATAACAGTATAATATTGAGGTGATATTCAATAAATGTGTGAATTTTTACATTTTGTTCGTGAAATGAATCAGCCGGTTTCGGTAGCCTTGTACATGATGTTTTTTCTCTGTAATTTGGTTGCTTTCTGCATTTTTTGTTTATCTTCGCATCCGTTATCTGTTATAACAACTTCGGGTTATGTTTTGTTATATATTGATATCAGTTTAAATGAATTTATAAGATTTCTAAAGATGGCTGGTTCAAATCATGTTGTAATAATGGCTGGCGGTGCAGGTAACCGTCTTTGGCCGATGAGCACCGAGGAGACTCCCAAACAGTTTGTTGATGTGCTTGGATGTGGTAAAACATTGCTGCAACTTACGGCAGACCGCTTCTCCGGTATATGTCCGGCAGAGAATATGTGGGTGGTAACGTCAGAGAAGTATGCTTCATTTGTCCGTGAGCAGCTGCCGATGATACCCGAAGAGAATATTCTCAAAGAACCATGTCGCCGCAACACTGCGCCATGCATTGCTTATGCGGCATGGAAAATAAAGAAGCGCGATTCCAATGCGAATATGGTTGTTACTCCGAGCGACCATTTTGTGGCCGATGTACAGGAGTTCCGCAGAGTCATAAACTCTTCGTTGGGCTTTGTCAAAGGCTCCGATGCAATCCTTACTCTTGGTATAACACCGACACGTCCCGAGACCGGTTACGGATATATAGAGGCAGTGCTCGGTAGTTCCACTCTGTCGAACAAGGAGGTCTACCGTGTCGATTCATTTAAAGAGAAACCGACAGTGGATGTTGCCGAGGCATATATTGCAAAGAAGAATTTCTATTGGAATGCAGGTATTTTCATCTGGAACGTATCTACTATAGTCAACGCCTTCCGTGTCTATCAGTCCCCGATAGCATCGGTGTTTGAGGCTCTCAGTCCATACTTCTTTACCACCGAGGAGCAAGAGCAGGTAGATACGCGTTTCCCTGAATGCCGTAATATTTCGGTTGATTATGCAATTATGGAGCGTGCCGAGGAGATATTCGTTTTTCCTTGTGATTTCGGTTGGAACGATTTAGGTACTTGGAACTCACTGCACGACAATCTTCATCATGACCTTAACAGCAATGTGGCTATCGGCAACGAGGTGGCTTTCTCCGAGTCGCGAAACTGCTTTGTAAGCACCAATGGCATGAAAAAGGTTATTGTCATAGGTATGGACAATTGTGTTGTTGCTGAGAAGGACGGTAACCTGCTTGTGTGTCGCATGGGTGAGGAGAACAGAATCAAGGATATGTTCTGAGCCTGACAAGTTTAGAGAACCAATAAAATATAGAAGATGAAGAAAGATTATTCATTTTCTAACAAGAGGATGACTCAAAAGTCACCCTCTTGTGATTATCTGATTCTTTCGATGAATCCTGCAACCGTCATGTTTGCGTCGTAGGGTATGCCGAAGAGGCTGAACAGCAGGCATGATTTTCCGTTCAGGGCATTCTCTATTGCCGGTTCTGCTGCGTTTGTTTCACCAGTTTTCCATAGACAATATGCAACGTAAGCATCAATCTCTGTAGTGTCGTGGCTGAAAGGACGCACGTAGCGGAATACCCTCAATGCCGCTTTCAAGTGCTTATGTTCTGTAAGGTGCACGCCAAGTTCGTAAAGTTCCTCCTCTTGTGTCCACTCCTTCTGTTCAAGTGCGCACATGTCGCTGAAAGTGAGGTTCTCCTTGTCGCGTAACTCGTAGAGGTGCTTTTCGTGCAACAGCAACTGCTTCATGTTTTCGGGGTGCATCATGAGTGCGACCGATACGGCCTCCTCGGCTCTGGTCTCCTCGCCTTCGCTGTCGAGTATCATCGCCTTGTTTATTCTTGCGAGCATCATTTCCACAGTTCCTTCCGGTGATATCTCTATGACGCTGTTGAATGCTTTGGTGGCCTCGATAATGTTGCCCTCATGATAGAATGACAATGCAATGTAGAACTGTGGCATTACCGACATAGGGTACTTCTCTCTGAACCAGCCGAATATCTCGCGCGATTTGCTGTAGTTGCCCACATGATAATAGCAGTAGCCCTGCATCATGCGCGCATACTCTATCTCCTCGTTTATGGTGTTTTCGTACTCGAAGCATTCGAGTGCCTTGCCGTATCTCTTTATCATGAAATATATATGTCCCAACTGCTCCCAATAGAAGGTGGAGTAGGGGTCCTCGTCAAGAAGGGCATTATATATGTCTATGGCCTCGTTTGTCTTCTGCAGTTCTATGAAACACTCGGCTTTTACCTCCAAAAGGCTTCTGTTGCCGGGGCTTATGGACAACCCTTTTTCGCACAGAAAAAGCGCTTCGAGTGCGAAGCCGCAATCAAGCATCACTTCAAGTGCTTCGTACAGCTGCTCTTGTTCGGCATCCTTGCTCTGGATTATCTCAAGCGCGATATCGCGTGCACGTTTGAAATCCTTTAGCGACAGATATATTTCGGCTTGCAACAGACGTGCTTCGTTGTCGATGAACTCTATTTTCGAGAATTGTTTCAGCGCGGCTTTCGCTTCACCCCTGCCAAGCAACAGACGTATCTCCATCTTTGTGATTTCGGGAGCCGTGGGATGCAACTGTTTTGCTGTAGAAAGGATCTCTTGGGCCTCGTCACATTTGTCGCTGTAGAGATAGTACGACAACAGGTCCACGAGTTCATCGATGCCGAAGTATGTATGCATGCTCATGGCTTTGGCCTGCTCATACTTCTTCAGGAGCTCGCGGAATTCCGGTGATTCGAAAAATCCTTTGTCGTAGTTCATGGATGTATATATTTATGTTCCGTACCCGATGATTCGGGTACGGAACTGTTTTACTTGCCCTTGAGCGATACTGTACGGTTGAATACAGGTTTGCCGGGCTTGCTGTCTGGGTCTACGTTGAAGTAACCGATGCGCTGGAACTGAAGATAACTCAATGGTGGAAGTTCTGCCGCCCACTCTTCAATATACGCATTGTTGTTTATGCGCAGAGAGTCGGGGTTTATGAAGGGGCGCATGGCCTCGATGCCTCTTACTCCATTTTCATTCTCGTACTGCTTTATTGCGTCGCGAGGGTTCTCGCATGTCCACAGGCAACTGTAGTCGCGCACTTCGCAAGGTACGCTGTGGGCACAGCTTACCCAATGAAGTGTCTTGCCCTTTATGCGTCGGTCTGCTCCGGGCATACCGCTGCGGCTTTCCGGGTCATATGTGGCATGGATGCATGTGATGTTTCCGTTTTCATCCTTCTCTATGCACTTTGCCGGGTCTTCGTCACATTTGATGATATATGCGTTCTTCAAACGTACCTCCTTGCCGGGGCCCAGACGCAGGAACTTCTTTCCGCCATCTTCCATGAAGTCCTCGCGCTCTATGTAGAGTTCGCGTGAAAAACGTATGATGTGTGAGTCTGAGTTCTCATCCTCGGGGTTGTTGATGGCCTGCATCTCCTCGACCAAATCTTCGGGGTAGTTGTCTATTACCAGGCGTACCGGGTCTACAACCGCACTTACTCGCAGAGCGCGTGTGTTGAGGTCTTCGCGACAAGCAGCCTCCATCAGCTTTATGTCATTGAGGGCATCGAATGTGGTGTAACCTATCTTGTCAATGAAGTTGAGTATAGCCTCGGGGCTGTATCCTCTGCGGCGTATACCGCATATTGTAGGCATACGAGGGTCGTCCCAACCGTTTACTACTCCCTCTTTGGTGAGGATGAGCAGGTTGCGCTTGCTCATGAGAGTGTAGTTGAGGTTCAGCTTGTTGAACTCGTACTGGCGCGGACGGTTATCCTGGATGTCGCCTTCGTCGCCCTTCCACTCCTTTATCCATGTGACGAACAGGTCGTAAAGGTCGCGGTGAGGCACGAACTCCAAGGTGCATATTGAGTGTGTTACTCCCTCAAGGTAGTCGCTCTGTCCATGGGTGAAGTCGTACATGGGGTATGCATTCCATTTGTTGCCTGTACGCCAGTGCGGCATGTTCAGCACACGGTACATGATTGGGTCGCGGAAGTGCATGTTGGGGCTTGCCATGTCTATCTTGGCGCGGAGAATCATCTTGCCGGGCTCAACGTTGCCGCTGTTCATCTCACGGAAAAGTCGCAGGCTCTCTTCTGCCGGACGGTCGCGGTATGGGCTGTTCTGTCCGGGTTCGGTGGTTGTGCCTTTCTGCTTGGCAATCTCCTCCGATGTCAGCTCGTCGATATATGCACGGTCTGTCATGATGCACCACTCGGCAAAATCCCAAAGTTCCTGAAAATAATCGCTGGCGTAGCACACCTTGCCCCATTCGAAGCCGAGCCATTTGATATCTTCTTCAATGGCACGTACAAACTCCATATCCTCTTTCTGTGGGTTGGTGTCGTCGAAACGGAGGTTACATACACCGTTATATTTCTGTGCCAGTCCAAAGTCTATGGCAATGGCCTTTGCATGACCTATGTGGAGATAGCCGTTCGGCTCAGGCGGAAAACGGGTCTGCACCTTGCCGCCGTTCTTTCCTTGTGCCAGGTCATCCACTAAAATCTGCTCGATAAAACTGATGCTCTTTTTCTCGATTTTTTCAGTTTCGTTTGTTGTAGTCATATCTCTTATATGTTATTTCGCTATTTTAACTTGCGAATATAGTCAATTAATTTGTAAAATCCATAAGCTATGGCTGAATATTGTTTTTTTTGTTTATCTTTGTCCTTGTATGTTGTCGTTCGACAGCGATGTCTCATTTATGAAAGTAGCTATAGTCATACTTGGAAACAGATGGGTGTGTCCATATGTAAATACATACATCCGCATCCTTGAAAAACTCGGGTGCGAGTATGATGTGATTCTGTGGGACAGGGATGGCAGTGACCGAGATGGTGCACATGCGTTCAGTTCTGCTGGGACTCAGCTTGGGAATCCGTTTGTAAAGACTGTTTACTATTTTAGGTATGCATGTTTTATAAAAAGACGGATAGAGGCAAACGGCTATGACAAGGTTATTGTGTCGGGGCCGCATTTGGCTATTCTACTTTCATTGTTCCTGAGCAAAAAGTACAATGGACGTTATATGCTGGATTACCGTGATCTCTCTGTTGAACAGCATCCACTACTTTCGCCATTCTACTCACTGGCCTTGTCGGGGAGTGCATGCAATGTTATCTCCTCTCCCGGATTCAGGTGCTTCTTGCCATTATCCTATAATTATTATGTGTCACATAATTTCAGTATAGATGAAGCGCGTCGCTCTTTGGAAACCCCATCTTTGTGTACGTTGCAAAGGGATGGAATATGTGATGTTCTGACGGTAGGTTCTGTGCGTAATTTCAATTCGAATGTAAAGGTCCTTTCCGCGTTGGCGAATGACAAACGGTTCTGTATGCGTTTCGTGGGGCGGGGTGAAGCCCAGACTGCTTTGCAGGAGTATGCAAAGGCTAATGATATTGAGAATGTCGAGTTTTCGGGGTTCTATGAGAAAGAGGATGAGGCAGCGATTGTATCAGGGGCAACATTCATCAATATATTTTTCCCGATGAATAATGAGCATTCGGTCATAATGTCGAATCGCTTCTATCTTGCCCTGATACATAAGAAACCGGTAATAGTGACTGCTGGGTCTACTCAGGCATCTTATGTTGAGGAATATGGGTTGGGAGTAGTGGTAAAAGAATGCGGTAATCTTGATTCGCAGTTGATGGAGTTTCTTTCGAAATTAGATTATAAAACATTCTGTAATAGTTGTAACAGCTTGCTCTCCCGCTTTGTCGGTGAACATGAAGAATTTGAGAATGCAGTGGTAAAATTCCTGCAGAAATAATGACTGTCAAAAGGGTAGGGCAAATAAAAAAACGATTCTGCTGACTTTTCAAGAGATATTTATTATCTTCGCAAGACGGAAAGAAAGAATTTCAAACTATAAAAGCATATATTTATGAAGAGTGACATTCAGATTGCTCATGAAACCAAGCTTGAGCGCATTGAGAACGTGGCTGCCAGGATAGGCATCGATGCCAACGACCTTGAACATTATGGCAAGTACATAGCAAAGCTGCCCCTTAATCTTATAGGGGATCAGAAGGGTAAACTCATTCTTGTTACAGCAATCACTGCTACAAAGGCCGGTATCGGCAAGACCACTGTTTCAATAGGTCTTGCGTTAGGTCTCAACAAAATAGGCAAGAAGGCTGTTGTCGCATTGCGCGAGCCTTCACTCGGTCCCTGCTTTGGTATGAAGGGCGGTGCTGCCGGTGGCGGATATGCACAGGTGCTTCCTATGGAGAAAATCAACCTCCACTTTACAGGTGACTTCCACGCGATTACATCGGCACATAATATGATTTCAGCGCTGCTCGACAACTATCTCTACCAGCATGCAAAGGAGGGCTTCGGTCTCAAGGAGATTCTTTGGCGTCGAGTACTCGATGTGAACGACCGCTCTTTGCGTCAGATAATCACAGGCGTGGGCCCTGCGACAAACGGACTCGTTGAGCAGGCAGGTTTTGACATCACTCCTGCATCGGAACTCATGGCAATCCTTTGCCTTGCAAGCGATGAGGCTGACCTTCGCCGCCGCATCGAGAACATCATGCTCGGCTACACATATGCGGGCGAGCCTTTCACAGTGAAGGACCTTGGCGTTGCCGGTTCAATAATGGTGCTCCTCAAGGATGCTATCCAGCCGAACCTTGTGCAGACAACCGAGAACACCCCGGCTATTATCCACGGAGGTCCGTTTGCCAACATCGCTCACGGTTGCAACTCGCAGCTCGCAACAAAGATGGCGCTCGCGCACAGCGAATATACAATCACGGAGGCAGGCTTCGGCGCAGACCTCGGTGCCGAGAAATTCTACAATATTCTTTGTCGCAAGAGCGGTCTACAGCCCGATGCTACAGTAATCGTGGCTACAGCCCAGGGCCTGAAGATGCACGGCGGTGTTGAACTTGACAAGATTAAGGAGCCTGATATGGATGGCCTTCGCAATGGTCTTGCCAACCTCGACCGTCACGTTGCCAACCTGCGCTCGTTCGGTCAGTCTGTAGTCGTGGTGTTCAACCGTTTCGCTACTGATACCGATGAGGAGATGGCATTGCTGCGTGAGCACTGCGAGAAGGAACTCGGTTTGCCGTTCGTTATCAACAACGCATTCGCCCAGGGTGGTGAGGGTGCTGTAGAGATGGCTCAGATTGTCGTTGACACTATCGAGAACAACCCGTCCAAGAAACTCGAGTTCACATACAATGATGAGGACAGCATCCAGACAAAGATTGAGAAGGTTGCCAAGAATATCTACGGTGCAGCTTCTGTGACATTCGCAAAGCCTGCACTTGACCGCATCAAACTTGCCGAGAAGTATGGTCTTGCGAAGTTCCCCGTATGTATTGCAAAGACACAGTTCTCTTTCAGTGCCGATGCCAAGCAGTATGGTGCAGTCAAGGGCTTCAACCTGCAGATACGTGATGTTGTGCTCAATGCCGGTGCCGAGATGATTGTTGCCATTGCCGGTGACATTATCCGCATGCCCGGATTGCCGAAAGACCCTCAGGCTAATCATATTGATTTTGTAGATGGAGAAATTGTAGGCCTCAGCTGATCTCTGAATATATTTTCACAAATTCTTAATATAGATTGAAGATGCACTGCCTCGCATTAAACGGGGCAGTGCTTACTAAAGATACATTATTATATGGCACAACCATTGGCAGAACGTCTGCGTCCCATATCCTTTGACGGTTATGTCGGTCAACAGCATCTTGTTGGAGAGGGTGCTGTGTTGCGTCGTATGATTGATTCGGGGCGTATACTCTCATTCATTATGTGGGGCCCTCCGGGGACGGGCAAGACAACCATTGCAAAGATAATAGCCCATCAACTGAACCGTCCTTTCTACACGCTCAATGCCGTGTCGTCGGGTGTCAAGGAGGTGCGCGAGGTTATTGACAAGGCCAAGAATTCGCCTCTATTTTCGCGTGGCGGTGCAATACTTTTCATCGACGAGATTCACCGTTTCAACAAGTCGCAACAGGATTCGCTTCTCAGTGCTGTAGAGACGGGCACAGTAACGCTCATTGGAGCGACTACCGAGAATCCGTCGTTTGAGGTCATACGCCCTCTCTTGTCTCGTTGTCAGCTCTATGTGCTCAAATCCCTTGAGGTCGATGACCTTATGAAACTGCTCAATCATGCGATAACAACCGATGAAACTCTTATGAAAAGGGGCGTCGAACTGCGCGAGACGGCAGCCATGATGCGTTACAGCGGTGGCGATGCACGTAAACTGCTCAATATCCTTGAACTTGTGGTCGAGAGTGATTCTGAGTCACCGGTTGTCATAACCGATGAGAAGGTCAAACTATGCTTGCAGCAGAATCCGCTTGCCTATGACAAGGACGGCGAGATGCATTATGATATAATCTCGGCATTTATAAAGTCTATACGCGGAAGCGACCCCGATGCGGCGCTGTATTGGCTGGCCCGCATGATAGAGGGTGGCGAAGATCCGGCATTCATTGCAAGGCGTCTGATAATCTCCGCCTCGGAAGATGTTGGGCTTGCCAATCCCAATGCCTTGTTGCTTGCCAATGCAGCATTTGACGCTGTCACCAAAATCGGTTGGCCCGAGGGACGTATTCCTCTTGCCGAGGCGACGGTTTATCTTGCGACATCGCCCAAGAGCAATTCGGCATATATGGGCATAAACAATGCGCTTGCAACCGTGCGTGAAACCGGTAATCTGCCTGTGCCGTTGCACTTGAGGAATGCCCCTACCAAGCTGATGGCCGACCTTGGATATTCCGACGGATACAAATATTCACACGATTATCCCGGGCATTTCGTAAAGCAGCAGTTCCTGCCCGACGGCGGCGAGTCGTTCTCTTTTTGGCTGCCGCAGGAGAACCCGGTCGAGGCCAAGAGCAAGGCTTGGATGCAGCAGTGCTGGGGGGATGATAAACCATTCTCAAAATAATAAAAAATCAGCGGTTGACCGCTGATTTTTTTGTTATTTCAATCCTTCGAGAATCCTCTTCAGCACCACTGTTGCCGATATTTCACGGTTAGCAGCTTCGGGAATTACAAGCGAACGTGGACTTTCGATTACATCATCTGTCACAATCATGTTGCGACGTACGGGCAGGCAGTGCATGAAATATGCATTGTCGGTCACTGACATCTGACGCTCGCTTACGGTCCACGAACGGTCGGTGCTGAGTATCTTGCCGTAGTTGTCGCCTGTGTATGCAGCCCAGTTCTTGGCGTATATAAAGTCGGCGCCCTCAAATGCTTTCATCTGGTCATATTCCACACGTGCATTGCCCACAAATTCAGGGGCAAGTTCGTAGCCTTTGGGGTGTGTAATTACAAATTCGTAGTCTGTTGCGTTCATCCACTCGGCAAAAGAGTTGGGAACAGCCTGTGGCAGGGCCTTGGGGTGGGGCGCCCATGTGAGGACTACTTTGGGACGCGCCTTGGTTTTGTGCTCTTCTATCGTAATGAGGTCGGCGAAACTCTGCAGCGGGTGACGTGTGGCTGCCTCCATTGAGAAGACCGGGCGTCCACTGTATTTTATGAACTGGTTGAGGATAATCTCGTTGTAGTCATCCTCTTTGCTCTCGAAGCGGGCGAAGGAACGCACTCCTATGACATCGCAATAGCTGCCCATGACAGGGATTGCCTCAAGGATATGTTCGGGCTTGTCGCCGTCCATTATCACTCCGCGCTCGGTCTCCAGTTTCCATGCTCCCTGGTTGATGTCGAGCACAATCACATTCATGCCCAGGTTGAGTGCGGCTTTCTGTGTGCTGAGCCTTGTGCGTAGGCTTGAGTTGAAAAAGACCATCATCAGGGTCTTGTTCCTCCCTAATTCGCAATATCTGAAGCGGTCAGCCTTTATCTCGAGTGCTTCCTTCACCGCATTGTCAAGGTTGCCGATATCTTTTACCGATATGAAATTTCTCATTGTTCTGTTACGTTGGTTATAATTTCTTTCTCTTCACTCTCTCTCTTTTTCTCCTTTTCTTTCTTTCGCCACCAAAGCCATCTGTTGAAGTCATATTTCAACAGTATGCCCATTCCCTGCGTGGTAAGGTCTGATTCTGTAAAGTACCTGTCATTGGTTTTGCTGTATGCCTTTAGACTTGCAATCCCTTTCTTGTCCAAAATGTACTGTACCTCGAAGTCACCGATGAAACTTCTGTTTGCCATTGGATTCTCGCGGTAGCCGAGGTTACCGTTAATGAGCAGGCGGTTGTTGAGCAGTCTGCCGCTCAGCATACCTTCGACCTCCATGCTGTTCCAACCTCTTTCACTTGTAGAGAAGTTGCCCGAGAAGTTCCAGTTATCATTGTCAATAATTTGTCCTATCATGTTGTTTATCTGTCCCGAGAGGGTGGTGGAGATGAGCGACTCCACGGCTGACGAACTCTCAAAACCGCTATTCGCCTTGTTGTAGTCATATGTGTAGAACTTGCCAAGACCAAGCAGGTATATGAATTGGGTATTCTTCTGTTCCTGAGTGCTGGTCACGCTTGCAAGCAGGTCGCGTTCCTCTTCGTTGGATTCGGGAAGTTCAATGTCAAACACGAGTTGCGGCTTGGTCAGCGTACCTCCGATGTTCATGACACAGTCGACCTTGGCAGTTGTTTTCTTGGATGTCTCGGGGCTGAGGTCAACAAGCGGAACCGAAGGCAGACGTAATCTTGTGGTGAGTTCAAGGCCTGCATTGAACGGGTTGCCGTCAAAAAGCAGACGGCTGCCCCTGTCTATGGCAAAGTCTTTAGGGAAAATGTCCTGGATTGTGAATTTGTATGTTCCGCGGTCAAGATCCAAAGTACCGTGCATTGAAAAGCCGTTCTTCTCGTCATATATGGCATTGACCTTTCCTGATCCGTAGAAGTCGATGTAATCCTGGGTGTTCAGGTTTGTGAATACCTTTACATGCAGGTCTTCGGTGACATCAAGTATGAACTCAAGATTGAGTTTGCTGTTGACCGGCTTGTAGCTTCCGCTCTTCTTTTTGTTGTTTTCTGTATCCTGTGGCTTTTTCTTGCTCTTGTCTACGAAAGTCACAAAACTGTTGTCTCTTGCACCGCTGGCACTTGTAGAGTTGTATACAAACGAAGAGCCCGGTTTGCTCTTGAGTTCAGCATAAAGGTTGAAACCGTTTTCCAGTGTGTAGTCGATTCTGCCGAATCCTTCGCCATAAACTGTTCCGTAGAACGGGTCCTTCTCGAATCCGTAAGTGTCATACACCATGAGGTCATATGCATTGATAAGGAGGGCGCATGTCCAGTTCGCAAAATTCCTGTGTCCTATCACTCCCGAGAGCATTCCCTTGTTGCCTTTCCTGTCCTTCAACTCAACGTCATTGAAAGAGATGCCGTTCTTGGTGAATGATATGTCACCGTTCTCAATGGTATATACGGTGTTTGTCGGCTTTACTCTGAGGCTGGAGTTGAGTATGATATTTCCCAACAGGTCAACTTTGCGCCAACTGCCCATAATGTAGAATGTGCCGTCTGCAAGTCCGTCAAGGTCTGTGACGTATGCCCGCAGCTTGTCACTGAGTATATTGATGTTGAGTTTCTTGGCATCAGCTTTGAGCATGATTGTGTCATTGGCCTGCGACAGGAAACCTTTTACCTTTGTCTTTTCGGCGTAGTCGTTGTGGATGTCGCAATCTAAAAGTATCGCCTTTTCGTCATTCGACCAACCGATGTCCAAGTCGCCTCTTCCCACGTATCGGTCTTCAATCTTCATGCTGTCGATATTGAACTTGCCGTAAACTTCAGGAGCAGAGAATATGGCTGCCAGTGTTGCTGAACCGGTGGCTTTACCACCGAAGCGTATTGCGCGGAAGTTCGTGAAGCCCATAAGGGTTGCCACCTCAACATTCTTGGTAAGGACGTTAAGGTTGTCTGTGGCATTCTTTCCGGCCGTTCCGCTTACCTCAAGGCGTTGGGTGTCGTTGTAAATGCTTATACCCTTTATTGAAAGATTCTCGAAGTTTCCGCTGACCTCGCCGGCTGAAACGTGCCATTGGCTGCCCTTGTGCATTATGTCTGTCGGGTTTATCTTCGCATTGAGTGTCAGGTTTCTGTTCTTGTCTCTTCCGAGTGCAACATCAATGCTTAATGTACCGTGTTCACCACTGCTGTTTTCGCAACTGTTCCAACTGATGGTGGAGCTTGTCTGCCCTCTGCTTGTGAAGGTGCGGAGATTTACCCATGTCTCGCTGATGCTCTCCTGTGGTGTCCCTTTCTTGTTGTACGTTCTGTTCTTGGCATCGGTATTCAAGGTGATTCCTTCCTTGTTGATGATGCCTTTTATTTTTGCCTCGGGAAACTCCATGCCCATTAATGTGGCGTTATTCAGTTCTGCATTCAGATTGAAGTCTCCTGTAATGTCGTTGCATCCGCCGGAAATGCGTGAAGGGCTGTTTATTGTAAATGGTAATCCTAACAGCGTGCTTATGAACCTTGTGTCATTGATTCTTAATTCATATGCATAAATGTTGTCCGTCGTCTTTTTTGTAGTGGCAGCAAGTGCAGGAATCTCTCTGCCGATTGCATTCATGAATGTTTTTGCCAACTCTTTGTATTCGTATTCTCCATAGATGTCTCCATTGATGAAGTCCGACTCGATATGAAGCCTCTTTTCCTTGCCTGTATCGGTTTCGGAAATAACGATTTTCTTGACGGTTTCCTTGCTTTTGGTATCATCATATGCAAGGTCGCTCATTCTTAGTTCTATGAGTCTGTCGTTGTTGGCGGTATACTTGTACGATCCCTCGGCGTTGAAAGAAAATCTCTTGTCGGCATGCTTGTCGGTGAGGTTGAGCTTGTCAGGACGGAATGACAGAACTTCAGCGGTGAGTCTTCCGACTTCTCTCCTGTTCTTGTTGTAATCAAGTGATATCTTTGCATTGAGGTTGTTGTCTTTTGTGATCAAATTGGCTTTGATGCGTCCCTTGCCCACTTTTCCCGACAAATCTATGGGGGCGTATGTGTAATTCAGAAATTGCAGTGATTTTATCTTTGCATCGAAGTCTGCGTAGTCTCCTTCACCGTGAAAATTGCCTTTTGATGCAATCTCCAGGTTGCAACTGCCAAATGATTGCTCTTTTATGATATCCCCAATCCGTATCTGTTCTCCTTTGGCTTTGATGTCGTAATCGCCATTGCTCTTGATATTGACATTTGCATTCGCTTTTCCGCTGCGGCATACGAATGATACATCTGCAGCAAGCTCCTCCTTGCAGAGTGTTGCTTTGCCGGATAGTTTGACATCCCCTGCAAGTTCTGAAATTTCGAACTGCTCTTTTCCAATAAAGGCAAGAATGCGCTTTATGTTTTCTTCGTTGATTTTCAACTCTTTTATGTCAAGATCGGCCTGTCGGCTGTCGCTGTATGGCATGATGACACTGCCGGTAGCATCTATATAAAATCCTGATTCCTCGTCGCTTATGCTTATGCTTCCGTTGGCACTCTTATGGTCTACGCTTCCGTTGAACCTGAATGAGAGTTGCGGCACGTAGTCCGGGACCTTGGACAGTAGCGGTCTTATGTCATTTACAGAGAACTGGTCGCCGATAATCTCGCCTTTGACCGATAACGAGTCGAGTACTTCCTTGTCGTATTTGATATATATGTTGTCGGAGTATATTCGGGTCTCGGGCAGTTCAATACTCATATTGCTGAATTGGATGCCTTCATCAGTCGCTTGGATGTGTGTCTTCAGTTTATTGAGCTTTAGACCGCTTTTTTCCTTTCCGCTTATTGAGCGTATGTTCAAGTTCAGGTTCTTCTTGTCGAAGTCCTTGAGTGAGAGATTGCAGTTGAACTCCTCGATGGCAATATGGTTGGGATCGAAACGGTCGGCGAGGTTCCCCTCGCTAAATATGTCGTAGCTGAACCTGCCGTCGTAAATGATAAGTTGGTTTATCCTGAGTTTACTCTCCTTCTTTTCCTCTTTCTTCTCTTTGCTGAGTTCGTCGATTATGAACTGAATATTCATCGGGGAGTCGGGTGTTTCTCTGTTCAGATGGATATCCGGGGCTGCAAAGGCAAGTGTATATATCTGCAGGTCGCCTTTAAGAATATCCATGAACGAGATACTGACCATGGCATTGTCGGCCTTAAGTACGGTGCTGTCGCGTTGGTCGCGGATGTGTATATTCTCAAGTGAGAATTCCGTAAAATTCTTTATGCAGACTTTTTCTACTTCGATTGGGATGTTGTAATCTTCCTGTATTTTCTCAGATACATATTCGCCAAGCCGGCGCTGGACAGCGTCGGTCTGGAGAACAAGCGTGATGCCGACGAATAGTCCGGCAATGACTGCTATGACAATCGATATGTATTTAAAAAGTCTGATATCTGAGTGGATGAATTATCTTTTCTTCCCCTATAACTCTCTTTATGCAAAGATACTATTTTTTTACGATTAATCAGTAAACTTACAAGATATTGTGGCTACTTATTTTTTCTTTTTAGGTTTGTTTTTGGCTGTGGAATTACGTACTTTTGCAAAACTTTGAAAAATAGTGCAATTTATGATAGAAACAATTGTAGTTCTGTTGCTTTCGGTAGTGTTCTTCATCTCGGGTAAAATCCGTTCCGATATTGTCGCGCTGTGTGCTTTGGTGGCTCTCATGGTCATGAATATCCTGACGCCTGAAGAGGCGCTTTCCGGTTTCTCCAATAATGTAATAATCATGATGGTGGGGCTTTTTGTAGTAGGCGGAGCGATATTCCAGACCGGATTGGCAAAGATGATAAGTTCGAAACTGATGAAACTGGCTGGAACAAGCGAGACAAGGCTTTTTCTGTTGGTGATGCTTGTGACTTCCATGATGGGTGCATTCGTCAGCAATACCGGAACTGTTGCTATAATGATTCCTATTGTTGTGAGTATGGCGATGAGCGTAAAGATGAATCCGAGCCGTCTTCTCATGCCTCTTGCATTCGCCAGCAGCATGAGCGGTATGATGACCCTTATCGGTACTCCTCCTAACCTTGTGATTAATGACGCCCTCGTCAAGGGCGGCTATGACGGTCTCGGGTTCTTCACGTTCCTGCCGGTAGGTTTGATATGTGCGACAGTGGGTACTATAATACTTTTGCCGTTGAGCAAGAGATTCCTCTCGAAACCGGGAGCATTGAGCGGAGCCAGTGCCAGCAGCGGAAAATCGCTAAAGACATTGGTCAAGGAGTACGGCATTGCCAATAATCTTCATCGTTTGCAGGTGGATGACAAATCCTTGCTTGTAGGCAAGATGATAGGCGAACTCGATATACGTAAGGCATATGGCCTGAATATCATAGAGGTTCGCCATATTGAACGCTCGCAGCGTAACCTGCTTGCAAAGAATGTAGTCCAGCAGGCAGCCGATTCCGATACTGTTCTACGTTCCGATGATATACTTTATGTTTCCGGAAATGACGAACAGGTGACTGCTTTTGCGCAGAAATACAAACTTGAAATTGTTTCTACAGATGATGATGGCGCAAACAAAGGACTCGACTTCTATGATATCGGTGTTGCTGAAATTGTTGTAATGTCTACATCTTCGGTGGTCAACAAGAGCGTGAGGGAGGTAGAGTTCAGAACCAAATATAATGTAAGTGTGCTTGGTATATGCCGCAAGAACAAATATATACTGCAGGGTATTGCCGATGAGGTGATACATGTGGGTGATGTGCTTCTTGTGCAGGGAACATGGGACAATATCGCTAATCTTGAAAAGGAGAGCAACGACTGGATTGTCGTAGGTCGTCCGCTCGAGGAGGCTGCAAAGGTTACACTCGATTACAAGGCTCCTGTAGCCGCAATCATAATGCTTGCGATGATTGCTGTCATGGTATTTGATTTTATACCGATAGCGCCGGTTACGGCTGTCATGATTGCCGGACTGCTTATGGTACTGACAGGCTGTTTCCGTAACGTGGAGGCTGCGTACAAGACAATCAACTGGGAGAGCATAGTGCTCATTGCCGCGATGATGCCAATGTCAGTGGCTTTACAGAAGACCGGTGTTTCGGAGTGGATATCAAGTTCTTTGGTCTCTTCATTGGGTGGCTATAGTCCGTTGCTGCTTATGGCAGGAATATATTTTACCACATCGTTCATGACCATGTTCATCAGCAATACTGCGACAGCTGTGCTTATGGCTCCTATTGCAATGAGCAGTGCGGTGCAGGTTGGTGTAAGTCCGGTTCCGTTCCTGTTTGCGGTGACATTGGGCGCAAGCTTGTGTTTTGCTTCGCCTTTCTCTACGCCGCCCAATGCACTTGTGATGCCGGCAGGACAATATAAGTTCTCCGATTATGTCAAGGTTGGTCTGCCGTTGCAGATAATTCTTGGAATCGTGATGATACTTGTCCTTCCTTTTCTCTTTCCGTTCTAAAGAGTTTTTGTGGAACTTTTTCTGCCAAAATTGCTTGTTTTTGCAGTAAAATAAGTAATTTTGGCACAAAATCGAATACAATGAATATAGCGGAAATCCAGAATGCCAAGCAACAGTTCGGAATTATCGGAAATGACCCGGAACTGTTGAGAGCGATTGATACTGCTATCCAGGTTGCAAAGACCGACCTTTCGGTTCTTGTCTCCGGGGAGAGCGGTGTGGGTAAGGAGTTCTTCCCTCAGATAATACATAAGAACAGTGTGCGCAAGCATGCCAAATATATTGCAGTGAACTGTGGAGCGATTCCCGAAGGTACAATTGATTCGGAGCTTTTCGGTCATGTGAAAGGTGCATTTACCGGTGCTGTCAATGAGCGTAAGGGTTATTTCAGCGAGGCCAATGGAGGTACTATCTTTCTTGACGAGGTTGCCGAATTGCCTATGTCGACCCAGGCGCGCCTGTTGCGTGTGCTTGAGAATGGAGAGTTCATACGTGTTGGCTCGTCCGAGGTGGAGAAGACAAACGTGCGCATAGTATGTGCTACCAATGTCGATTTGCCTACAGCCATCTCCGAGGGGCGTTTCAGGGAAGATCTCTATTATCGTCTGAACACAGTCCCAATCAATGTTCCGCCGTTGCGCAGGAGAGGGGAGGATGTGTTTCTTCTTTTCAAGAAGTTCTGCCTTGATTTTGCCGTAAAGTACAATGTCCCTAAATTGCAGCTTGACGAGAGTGCCAAGGCTGCCATAATGGGGTACTCATGGCCTGGTAACATCAGGCAACTGAAGAACGTTGCCGAACAATTGTCGATACTCGAACTCGACAGGAGTATAACAGGGGATGTGATGTCGCGTTATCTGCCGCAAAAGAATGAGAGTAATCTTCCTATGCTTTCCGGTCAGCACTCAGGTAAAGGACGTACTTTCGAGAGTGAGAGGGAGATTCTTTACAACGTGCTTTTCGATATGCGTCGCGATATAACCGAACTCAAACAGCAACTTGAGAGCATGCGTGCTATGCATGCGGAGGCTCAGGAACATACCCCGTATTATACCGAGGCGCACGAAGTCCCTGTAGTGCAGCAGCATATTGCTCCGGCATATGATTTGAGACCGCAGGATGTGAAAAGGTACGAACATCTCCCGAATGCTGAAGAGTATGTAGAGGAGGCCTTGTCGCTCAATGATGTCGAGAAGAAGACAATCCTAATGGCGCTTGAGAGAAACCGAGGAAAGCGCAGGAATGCGGCAAAGGAACTTAATATATCGGAAAGGACACTCTATAGAAAAATAAAGGAATATGGCATTGAATAAGATATACAGAAGGGCTGTGGCTTTATCCATGTTTGCAGCGGTGCTCTTTCTAACAGGTTGTACGGTAAGTTACAAGTTTACCGGTGCTTCAATCGATTATACCAAGGTGAAGACAGTTTCCATAGCGCAGTTCCAGAACCGTGCTGCCTATCAGTGGGGACCTATGGCCACAATGTTCAACGAGGCTCTCAATGATATCTTTGTGCAGCAGACAAAACTTGAACTGGTGAACTATGGCGGTGACTTGCAGCTTGATGGTGAGATTACGGCATATGACCAGTTGAACAAGTCCATTTCATCGGATGGATACTCATCTATGGTGCAGTTGAAGATGACCGTGAATGTGCGTTTCACTAACAATGCCAACCACGACGAGGATTTTGAACGTCAGTTCAGCGCGACACGCGACTTTGATGCAACGCAGTCGCTCGAATCGGTTCAGGAGGAACTTGTAACTCAGATGATAGATGAGATTGTAAATGCTATTTTCAATGCGGCTGTGGCGAACTGGTAACAGATGGATAAACTTTCGACATATATAAAGCATCCGGAACTGCTTAACCGTGACACGCTGTATGAATTGCGTGTCCTGGTGGGCAAGTATCCCTATTTTGATGTGGCCCGTCTGTTGATGCTCAAGAATCTCTATATTCTGCATGACATAGAATTCGGAAAGGAGATGCGTAAGGCTGCACTCTACCTGAAGAGCCGCTGGCCTTTGTTTGAACTCATGGCGGGATATGGTACGGCAAATGTCATTGAAAAAGCCCCCGATGATATACCTGTAGACAGGACGATGACGCTGATTGATGCATTCCTTGAGACATTGCCGTCCGATTCATTCTCGCTTGAAGCGGAAGGCGCTGCTGCTGTCGATTACGTTTCGGCATATCTGAAACCCGATGCCTCTGGGTCCGGTGATGATGTGCCTGCTCTCAGGGGACAGGAACTTATTGATGATTTTCTCTCGGGTGACAATGAACGTATATCTTTGGATTTGGGAGGCAATGCCGTTGGGGAAACTCTTGCTGAACCAAAAAGCGAAGAACCGCCTGTCGAGACTTCATTTTTTACGGAGACCCTTGCTAACATTTACATAAAACAGCAGAAATATGAGAAGGCTCTTGAAATTATTAAACGATTATGTTTGGAATATCCGAATAAAAATCGTTACTTTGCAGACCAAATAAGATTTTTGGAAAAAATAATAAAACATATAAAAAAATAGAGTAGTATGTATTTACTTTGTGTTATACTTATTGTATTGGCATCGGTTTTGATGTGCATGATTGTTCTTATCCAGAACTCAAAGGGTGGTGGTCTTGCTGCAGGCTTTGATTCAAGCAACCAGATTATGGGTGTAAGAAAGACTACTGACTTCCTTGAGAAAGCTACATGGTCGCTTGCTGCATTCATGGTTGTTCTGAGTATCGTTGCAGCGTATGCGCTTCCAAATAGCAATAGTACATCAAATAGCGACGAGGTGTACAAGACTGCTACAGCAGAAGAGGGTTCTGAAGCCGCAGAGTAATTCCGGTACAATTGAAGAGTCAGGTACAGGTTTGCATATGCAGGCCTGTACTTTTTCTGTTTCCATATACTAAGTACGTAAATATAAAAATCCGGCAGGTAGGACTCAAAATTTATGCGGCACGGTTAACCGTGCCGCATAAATTTTATAAGGAATCATGTATCTGTCAGTTCCCTTTCTCTATCTCGTCCTCAACAAGGCGGATTTTCTGTAGGATAACCTCGGCATCCTGTTTCAGTTTCTCTACTCTCTTGCGCATTGTGTCTACAAGGCTTTCGCCCTTCTTGTTCGATACGCTCAGGAAACCGATGTTGTTCTCGTATGTGGTAATCTCGTTCTTGAGTGCCTCGTACTGGCGAACAAGGTGGTCGCGTTCACGTTGCATGCTGTTACCGCCTTTCCCGATATTGTTGCGGAAATTCGCCATTCTGCGTTCATTGGCATCGATGTGCAGTTTCTCATACAGGGCATCAAGAGCCTGTCTGTACTCTTTGTAGACCTTGTCTTTCTCCTTGAATGGTACAAAGCCGATACTGTTCCACTTTGCAGTGAGTTCTCCTATCTGTTTTGTCTGTTCGTTTGCAGGGAGGGTTGTGTCGATGGCTTTCAAAGCCTCGATAACTTCGCGTTTCTGCTTCAGGTTCTCCTGTTCTGCAGATCGCTGGGATGATGTGGCAGCGTTGCGACGCTCGAAGAATGTATCACATGCTGTTACAAAGCGCTTCCAGATAGCCTCGGAGTGTTTCTGTTGTACTGGACCTATCTCTTTCCACTCCTTCTGTAGCTTTGTGAGTTTGTCGGCTGTAGCCTTCCAATCCTCGCTGTCTTTCAAAGCTTCAGCCTGTTCGCAGAGCGCTTTCTTTTGTTCAAGGTTCTTTGCCAGTGCGCTCTTCGCGTCCTTGAAGTATTCGCTCTTCTGTCTGAAGAACTCGTCACATGCAGCACGGAATCTCTCGAATATCTTGAGATTCATCTTCTGTGGAGCAAAACCTATCTCTTTCCATTTGGCCTGCAGGTCAAGTACCTGCTGTGTGGCATTGTTCCATGCCTGGTATGAGGTAAGTGCGCTTAGGTCAATGCTCTCAATCTCTTCGCATATGGCACTCTTCTTCTCAAGGTTCTCCTTTTCTACCTCTTTCTTGGCTTCAAAATGGTCTTGATGACGGCGGTTGATGATTGTTGAGGCTGCTTTGAAACGGTTCCAGATCTCTTCACGCAACTCTTGGGCAACAGGACCGGTCTCGCGGAACTCGATGTGCAGTTGTTGGAGTTGGCGGAATGCACCAATTACATCGGTATCCTCTACAAGTGATTCAGCCACTTCGCATATTCTTGTCTTTATTTCAAGGTTCTTCTTGAAGTCATACTCGCGGAATTCGTGGTTTATCTTGAGCACATCATAGAACTGTTCAACCAGAAGCTGGTATTGTTTCCATAGCGCAGTCACATGCTCCTGTGGAACATTCTTGATCTCTTTCCACTGAGCCTGTATGGCCTTGAATTCGTTGACATCCGGCGCGCCCTGGCTGGCCTTCTCTATTAGTGTCTGCAACTGTGCAAGGAGAGCCTCCTTCTTCTCGAGGTTTTCCTTCATCTCCTGCTCCTGCTTTGCTAACCAAGCGTTGCGTTTTGTCTTTATGACGTTCATGTACTCCTTGAAAGGAGCCTCAAGTTCGTCGGGCTGTGGAAGGAATGCCTCGCCTTCGTTCTCCTGCTGCATGAACTCCTTGTGTGCAGCCTCGATCTCTGCAGTACGCATCCTGTAGAAGAGTACTTTGAGACCTTCTATCTCTGCACGGCAGTTGAGTGCATCATCACTCTCTGCTATGGCTTTCAAACGCTCAATAATCTCCTGACGCGTAGCCGGTCTTGAGCCTGCATTCTCACTCTCCTCGTCCATTGGGGCGGGGATCTCTTCTACTGTCTCCGGGGCAGGCTGTTCGTCGCTCAACTTGGTCATAGAGGCATTGTCAGCCTGTTCAGGGGTGTTCACGATGTTCTGCTCCTCGGGCATAGCATCGGGTTTCAATGTTTCACTCATCTGCTTAAGTTTTAAGAGTTTTACTTAAAATCCATTTGTGCGCCTGTGCGCATTATTCTGCGAATATAGAAATAAATTTCGGTTATCAAGCATTTTGTTTCAAACTTTTTGGTTTTTATGCTCATTCAAGGCGTTGTATAATCAATGAAGCAGGAAAAGGCGCGCCTTTTCCTGCTTCATTGATTATGTTTGGATTGTTTACTTGATGTAAATCTTCTTGCCGTCTATTACGTAAATACCGGTCGGCAGTGTGCCGGCCTTTTCTGTATCTGTGGTTTCGAGTACTTTTACACCGTTTATGGTGAATACAGCATGGCTGGTGCCGTCGTTGGCAATGACATCCTCAATGCCGGCAATTTCTCCGCTGTCGTTCTTTACTGTGTATTTGAGGGTGATACCTTCAACCTCTCTGTTGTTGGCATCAATAAAATAGCCGGTAGGTATTTCAAGGATGTAGGTTCCATTGCCTTTCAATGGTTCGGTGGTTTTCAGTGCTGCTTGTTGCATTCCAATCATCGATCCGTCGCTTTTTTCCAATGTCTGCTCAAGTGCATAGGTCCAATCCTTACCTTCGGCATATAGTCTTGGCTGCAGGTTTGCATCATCGCTGTGCCCGGCAAAGTAGCTGAATGTGAAGACAAAGTGTGAAAGCTCTTCAACAGTTGAACCGTTAGCCGGTGAAACCTCCTCAATTGTTGCTGCAGGTGCATTACCTGTCAATATGTATTTGACCATTGTGCGTACACCATACTTTGTGGGTATAGGGAGTGCCATATTCATTACCTCCGGGTTGAGAATGATATCTCCTGCGCTAATCTGTATGTTTAGGTCCCTGTTGTTGTATGTTGTGATTGGTTCTGTTGCTGTAATGGTGAGGGTCTTGCTGTCGGTCTGCTTTACAGTGAATAAAGTTGTGTAGCCCTCTGCTGTTATCTTTAGGTCATCAGTAGCCGCAATACCCTCCTCGCATGTTACGGTGATTGTTTCCAAGCGGTCGAAAGTGCTTCCTTCTGCAGGTGAAATTGTATAAGTGGGGTATTCGCGCTGCATGTAGAGTTTAGGGAGTATATGTTCTTCTGTTACCTTGTCGGCGGGGTAGCAGCCGTATGTTTCGTACTTCGTAGAGTAGTATATAGTGTAACCGTCGCATGCGATTGTTGCATTTCCATCGGTATCAATATCAACACTCCATACTGCACCTTCAGCAGGTTGTTCTGCTGCATAGTTGAAATTTGTGTTTGTTCCTTTGTGGTAAACGTAGCGGTTGAGCTCATCCTGGATTGTATATCCACCGTCAACGGCAGTGTATGTGAAGCCGGCGCACTCTACAGTCTCAATGTATTTGCCGTTAACTGCTGTTGCTGTCTTTGTGGGTAGGTATCCGTATGGTTTCTCTTCATAGAAGTATGTAGCAGCGCTATCGGCAGCCACGATTGCATACTTGCTGCCCGAAACAATATCGTTTGCAGGTATGTATGGCATTGTGCGTGATACAATATATGTTTGTTCTGCAACTCCGCTCTTGAATACGGCATCGCCGTCAACCTTGACTGCTATAGCCTTGATGGTTGTTGTCTCTGTCAAGTTAAAGTACATTACATAGTACTTGCTGCACTTGGTGCTGCCTGTCTCGTTTACATAATCCTCATAGCTCGGGTCTGTGCCGTCCGTGGTGTAGTAAATGACCGCATTCTGGTCCTCTGTCTCCACGGTTACCTTTTCGACTTTGTCGGCATAGATTACTGCGGGGGTCTTGAACTCAGGTGTCGGTACGGTTACCATTCCGGCTGTGGGAGTGTATTCTATTGTGATACTGCTCACGTAGTATGCCTTGGCAGTAGCCACCCAACTGATTGTTATGTCACCGGTTGTGTCCTCGCAGTCGAATGTGTATGCTGCATCCGATGTTGTCAGGGTGTATGCCTCCGATGTCTGGCTGCCCACTGATATGGTCAGTTTGGCATCACCGCTGGCTGCAATGCTGCTGTTTACGGTAATACTTTTGATTGTGCATTCTGCAAGTGCAGAGGTTTTCAGTGTGTATGATGGGCATACTTCGGCGCTCTTGCCTATCTGAATACCTTTGCCATTGCCGTTCCAGCCGATGAAACCCGATGAAGATGATGTCCACTCAATGTCGCTGAGTGTCACGGTGCCGCCGGTAGTCGTCAGTTCGCCGCTCTTGAATGTGTGGGTGTAGGTCTCGGCACCCACAGTTGCTGCCATGAAGATGAGGCTGAATAGTGAAAGTAAAATTCTTTTCATAATGTATAAATGTATAATCTTGTTTTCCGGTTGCAAAGTTAGTCATTTTGTCTGTAATGTAAAAGGATTGTTTGGAGCAATTGATGCCCCATTGGTTTCATTAACATATGTTGCTCAATAGATTATATAACGAGTGCAGGCCAAAACCTGCACTCGTTATATAATCTATTTTTCGTGTATGATGTTCTTCAGCATCTCTATAAGCGAATCGATATTGAATTCAGCACCGATTATTTCTCCTTCTTTTGTGGCATTAGGCAAAAGCACAAGCATTGTGGGGTATATTTGCACTTTGTACTCTTCTGCAATCTTCACACCTTCTCCTTCTTCCATGTCACGCATTATCGGCACAAACCTCTCATTTACAAAATCCCCTAACTTCTCATGAGGAAAAATCTCCTTTTCCATTCTTCGGCATGGACCACATGTTTTGGTATAACAGTCAATAAGAACATATTTGCCCTCTTCTTTCGCTTTTTTCAGTGCTTCGTCAAGCGTTATGTCGTAGAATATTACTCCGGGCGCTTGGGTGATGGCTCTGACATCTTCTTTAGGCGTTTCGGGAACTTCGCTCTTCTCTCTCTTCACTGCATTCGTGTCGTTCTTCTTCGGGGATTCTGTATTGCATGAGCATAGGCTCATGGATAGCAGAATGCCAAAAATTGTCAAAGTTTTCATATCATTGGTCTAATAAGTTATTTATCATCTCTTCCATTCCTGTATTGGCAGATGGGGCATATGCTGTAACTATTTTTCCTTCCTTGTCTATTATTATATAACGGGGTATACCTGATATGTGGTAGTCGCTCTCGAATTGCGATTCTGCCTCGCAGTCAGTTACAAGGTTTAACAAGCCTTTAAGTCCACGTCTCTCAATAACAGCCTTTACAGACTCGAAAGCATCCTTTCTATCAACCGAAACTGTGATGAATGCGATATCGGGTTGTTCTTTATATTTTTCTGACAGTTGCTTATAGGCTTCGAAACCTTTAAGACAACTGCTGCACCATGTTGCCCATACATCAATTACAAGAATCTTGCCTTTGAACTCAGCAAAGGTGTGCTCATTGCCATTGATATCCTTCAACACTGGGGTTGGGGCCTTTTCACCCGGCATAATGTTTCTGTAAAGGTCGAACAAGGCTATTATCTCGCTCTTCAGTTTGCTCTCCTTTACATTCTTCTCAATGTAGGGCCTTATTGCATAGAAATCTTCATCGCATCCGCTATTACGGAATGGGAACTTGAGTTTCTTCATGTATGCAATGTGCAGTGCCTCGTTGTTGCATGAGAACACCTCCTTGAGCTTTTCATAGTCATTGCCGTTCATCTTTCTTGGGTGATAGAAGACTGTGATTGTTATACCGTCACGTGAATCCTCAAAACTGTCACCGCGTTTCATTGCTTCAAGTGTAAAGTAGTGGTCGACGAAACGTGCCGTATCACGCTCTATCATGAACTCTTCTACTATACCGTTGTCCAGTTCAATCTTTTGGGAGTATTGTGCAAGTTCTTTTATGTCGGCATTCTTGCCCTTGCAACGGAACATGTACTCTCCGCTCTGCCATATGAAGTTGCACTGGTTCTTGAGTTGAATTGCAGCGTTATTGCCTGCGGTTTCCTTTATTCTGCAGTAGTTTTCTATAATCTCCCGGGCGGTGCAGAACTCCTTTTGCCACAATGTGTCAATTGTGGTATCGTTGATTTCTGATTGGGCTGTCAGCCTGGTGCTGCTGCATGAGAACAACAGCATGGCTGATATGAACCATGAGAATATTGGAAACTTTTTCATTTTATCATTTCTTTATTCCTATTGAAAAACCGACGAGGTCAATACCGTACTCATCAAGCATATATTTCACTACAATGTCGTACTTTTCCTTTATCATAGGGTATTTGTTTGCGGGGTAACGTGCCTCGAACTCCTCGGGGGTGAGCCACATGGCATTCTTTATGTATGTGGTAAAGAGGTTGTAGTGGGGATATTTGTCCTTCTCCCAATAGTAGCAACTTGTTTCCTCTGCAATAGCCGGCGCCCAGACCTGTTTTTGCACTCCGGTACCGAAGTTGTCATTTATCATGTCTACGAATCCGAGTTTATACTTATAGTTTGGCTTGCTCGGGTCTATATGGTTCATCTTCTTGTCTGTCGCAAAATCGAATCCGCTCCAGAATTCGTCGGGTGATGTGATCTCGCCCTTCTCGATAGAGTTGTATATGAGTTGTGTAATGAATATACAACGTTGTTGGCGTATCGAGTACTCGGCATCGCTTCCGTTGATGGTCTCGTCCTTGAAACTTATTGCCCAGTTATCGAAGTTACCCAATTTGATTGACTTGAATGGGTCACCGCCGGTTCCGCTGTTCTCCTCCTCACCGCTATCTTCACCGAAATCTCGTGGCTCGGTGCGCAGGTTGTGTATCATATATATCTTTACGGGGAAAGAACTCTTTGCAAACTCCTTGCTGATATTCGGGAATATGTAGTTATGGAAATAGTCTACGTAGAAAGGAAGGTGCTCCTCGGGGAGATTCCATGATGGGTCTTCGCGTTCCTCCTCGTATCCGGCTACATAAATGTCTCCGGTTCCGGCTGATACCCAGTCGCGGTTCAGGTCTTCCTCTGTTATATCCTTGTAGAGAAGATATACTCCGTATTCGTTCTTTATGTCATTGATTATACTGTCGTACTTGCTGTTACCCTGTGGAAAACCTCCACGGATAGGTGAGTAGTTGCCCGAAGGTGTCAGTGCCTCCTCATCGCTGCATGCAGTGAGTGTCATGAGTATTGCGAGGGCTGAATATAGATACTTTTTCATGATAATTATCTTTTCTATTCTTCTCGGTTATTCGCTAATTGGGGTACGCTTTGAGGGAAGCTCGTTCTGCTCGAGGCTTGAGTTCATCTCAAGAGCTTCGTCAGGGAGAGGTACTGTATAGAGCAGGTCATGTTCCTCAAGACGATATGTATGTGTAGACTCAGCATCGTTGTGCCATTCGTGTGTGAATGATGGCATACCCCAACGGCGCAGGTCGAACCAACGGTGGCCCTCAAAGCAGAGCTCGCGGCGACGCTCTTCGCGGATGAACTCGATGAGTTCCTGCTGGCTTGAGAATGTCTCTTCTTCGAAGTCCTCAGGGTCAAAACGCTTTTCGCGCAATGCGTTCAAAACGGTTGTCGCTTCATTGACATTGCCTGCCATAGCCATAGCCTCGGCATAGTTCAGGTAAGCCTCAGAGAGACGTAGGCATCGCCCGAATACTCCGGTAGCATTCTCGGGCAAGTAGTAGTTGGTTCCTACATTGACTTTCCCGTAGGCCATGTTCATGAGAGTGCCTGATGCATCACCTGTGGGTGCCTGTACAATATATCGTTTGAGGCGCAGGTCATAATCCTCGTATGTGTCAAGCAACTCTTGTGATGCCTGGAAGTATGCATGTATCTTGTTTCCGGTATTCGAGTTCACGCTGTTTGCCTCCTTGTGTGTCCATTCGAACATGTCCTTTACGTTACCGTAAGGCCATATGGTCTCGGTGGATTTGTATGTGGGGAATACGTAGTAGTTGCGCACCGGCTTGCCCTCCTCATCGGTGCCGTTGAGGGGCACATTGTTGAGGTCGACAAGCTTGAACTGCTTGTTGTCCATTACAAGCTTGGCATATTCGGCTGCTTTTGCCCAATTCTCCATGTAGAGGTATGTTCGTGAAAGCATAAGCTGTACCATCGGCAGGCTGGTGCGGTAGTTGTCGCTCCAACGTTCGTTTTCGGGTATTGCAAGATATGCCTCCTCTGCAGCATGCAGGTCTTTTAGTATCTGTCCGTATACTTCTGCAACGCTTTTTCTTTTAAGGTAATCAGGATCGGCCTCGATTCCGCTCTGGAGTTTGAGTGGAACTCCTGGGGCTTCGGGGTTGACATTATATGGTTGTCCGAATATGTTCACAAGGTTAAAATAGTAGAAACCGCGCAGGGCAAGCGCCTGTGCCTTTACCTTGTTTATATTCTCTTCAGTGTCCTTTACCTCCGGGATATAATCGAGTACGGCATTGGTGCCAAGTATTACTTCGTAGTATCTTTCATAGATGTTGATGTGACCGGAATTAGCCTCTTCCATCATCTCATACATATCGGGCTGCCAGGTAAAGGCTGCCAGATACTTGTTGCCGTTGAACCCTTCATTGGGCGTCTGGTATGGTGCTGCTTCAATGTCGTCGTCAAGCAACCCGAGGAAGATGTTGAAACCGTCCATATCATTTCTCTGGTATGCTTCTCCAAGCAAGAGCTCGTTTAGTGATGTGGCATCCTCGGGTACAAATTCGCTCTCAGATTTGGGCTCAAGGAAATCGCTGCATGCAGTAAGTGGCAGCAATGCGATAATTAAAGGTATTATATGTCTGATTTTCATAGTCTTCGTTTTTAAAGTCCTACACTTAGTCCGATTGAGTAGATTCTTGGCTGGATGCTGTATCCGAGCTCTGGATCATAACCCTTCCAGTCGTCGCTCGCAATTACAAACAGGTTGTTGATGTTTGCGCTTATCTGTATTCGGGAAAGACCTATCTTCTTGCATATGTTGTTGGGGATGCTGTATGACATCGTGAGCTGTGTACAGCGAAGGAATGATGCATCGGCAACCCTGACGTCGGACTGTGCCCACATAGAGTAGATATTGTCGTACAAACCGTTTGGCAGGTTCAGATTGTAAAGGTCACGTACCGAGGTGTAGAGTGCAGGAATGTTGGTGTGTGCCTCATCACCCGGTTGTTTCCAACGGTTGTTCAGTTCCTTTGAAAGGTTGCTGAAGATATCAGGCATTTTGCCGTATGTGAATGTAGAGTAGGGGTTAGGCAAACGCTTCTTTGCACCGAGAACAAGAGCGAAGTCTACACCTATATTGAAGTTTTTCCACCTCAGACGAGTGTTGAAACCTCCCGAGAAATCGGGCTCGCTCTGTCCTGAATATACAAGGAATGTGGTCGGGTCGACGCTTCCGTCTCCATCAACCTCGTCATATGTGGCATCCTTGAATGTGGGGTAACCGTTCTTGCCGTCAAGTCCGGTAAACTTATATGACCAGAAAGCCGACAACGGATAGCCCTTTTTCAGTGGACGGTCACTGCTGCCGTTGAGGAAATCCGTATGTGTCAACTCGTCGGCTTTGGCAGTGCGGTCGTCGCTTGCAGATTCATTCCAGTTCTTACCGGCATTGAATCCGATTGTCCAGGCAAGATTCTTGGTCTTGATGGGTGTATAGTTGAGTGTGAACTCCACACCGCTGTTTGTGATCATACCTCCGTTAAGTGGCATTGATGCCATACCGTACTCTTGTGCTATGTCCTGTCTGATGATGGCATTGGACTTGCGGTGGTAGTACTCGAAGTTCATTGTTATACCGAATATCGAGAGGTCGGCGCCGAAGTTCCATGATTTTGTACGTTCCCATTTGAGTTGCTTGTTCGGCAGGCTCGAGATACTCAGGTAATATTCGTTGTAGCTCTGCAACAAGCCTTGGTAACGTACTATCATTTCAGGGCTGAGAGTGTTTACTACATTGCCTTGTACACCGTAAGTGGCACGCAGGTTGAATTGTTCAAGCCATGGCAAATGCTCGACAACAAAATTCTCATTGGATACTCTCCATGATGCTCCGAATGACCATGTAGGGTCGAACTGCTTGTTTACATCCTGACCGAAGCGGTTGGATGCATCGGAACGTACATTGACGTTGAATACGTATCGGTTATGAAGTGAGTATGCCAGTGTCGCGAAGAATGACATGTAGTTGGTTGTAGTAGAAATCTTGCTCCATCCTCCGTTGTAAAGTGTAGAGAGCGCACCCCAACCGATGCTCACATCACTGCCGATAGGCTTGAAGTTCTCGGGCAGAGTGGGTGATACAAGGATTGAACCGCGTTCGGGAACATATCCCCATACAGTGTTGCCTTTACTCACGCTTTCGCTTGAACGGACTTCTACACCAAGCATGGCGTTGATACGGTGTATTTTGTTGAACTCCTTGCTGAATTGCAGACGGTGGGATGTGCTGTATGATACGCTCTGTGAGTTCGCTTGGTTAAGGATACCTCCGTATGGCATAAGCGCGGCATTGAACCTGTCAGAACCGGCTTTCTCTGTTCCATATGCATATCCGCGATAGAGCTGTTCTATGCGTGATGTCTTTTCTCCGGAGAAACTTTCACTTTCGTTTCCGCTGTATGCCATGCTGGCTGTTCCCTGATATGTGAGCCAGTCGAGAATCTTATAAGAGATGTTTACCGATGCGTTGAAGTTGGTACCGCGGTTTGAAGAGTAGCTGTTGTCCATCTCGTTGAAGATGTTATAGGCATACTGGTTCTTGCCACCGAGCAAAGTGTTGTACTGGTATGTGTAGTACTTGGAGTAGAATGCCCGGTCGCCGTTCTCTTCGTATGCCGGTATTGCGCGGCTGGTGTTCATCGCATATGTGTACGGGTTTACACCGGCACCGTAACCGTCTGCATTCCTTATGCTTCCGTTTATTTGGGCATTGACGCTGAGTTTGTCGTTGATATTGCTGTTTATGCTCAGACGTGTAGTGATCTGGTCGTTCTGGTTGCCAATCTCATAACCCTTGTTGTCCTGGTAGCCTATCGATGCATTGTAAGTATACTTGTCGGTACCGCCCGAAACGCTGAGGTTGTGGCTCTGGCTGACAGAGTTGCGTGTAAGCAGGTCGAACCAGTCGGTGTTCACAGTCTCAAGACGCTGGAGGTATTTCGCGAACTGATCCTCCGTAATCATGCGTTTGTTGAACATTGACATAAGACCCTCATATGTGTATATCTGTGGCAACGGTTCGTTCTGATAACGCACACCTGCCTCATATGCTTCCTTGCTGAACTGTATGCGTTCATATGAGTTCATGAAGTCATACATCTCATACGTAGGGCGTTCCCTTACCGATACATTGGTGTTGTAGTTTACGCTTATGCGTCCGGGAGTTCCTTTCTTGGTGGTTACCACAATGACGCCGTTAGAGGCCTTGGAACCATAAATGGCAGTGGCAGAGGCATCTTTGAGTACTGTTATGCTTTCAATATCCTGTGGGTTGAGCCATGAAATCTGGTTGCCGATAAGCTCTCTCATGTCCGATGTTATGGATGAACTTATGTCTATTGAGAGCGGGTCCTCCTGGATTACACCGTCTACCACCCATAACGGGTCGCTGTTTCCAAGAATTGTTGCAGTACCTCGGATGGTAATCTTGGGTGATGCGCCGACGCGTGCCGATGAATTAACCACAGACATTCCGGCAATCTTTCCCTGCAGCATCTGGTCGATGCTCTGGTATGCCGGCATCATGATGTCATCGGCCTTGACTGTAGTGAATGCACCGACCATATCCTTTCTTGGCAAACGGGCATATCCGTCCTCGACAACAACCACTGCATCAAGTTGCTGAGAGTCATTTTTAAGTGTAATCTCGAGCGGCTTCTTTGTGTTGTTTTTCGTAAGCTTAATTTCAGCAGGAATAGTTCCGATGTAACTTGTCTTAATTATGTTCTCACCGGACTGGATGTTGGCGCTGATTGTAAAATAACCATCAGGGTCGGTGAATACACTGCGTAAAACCTCTTTCCCCTTGCATATGCTGACAACAACTCCGGGCAGAGGTTCTTCCGATTCGTCGACAATCCTTCCGCTGATGCTGGTTGCATTTTGCGCGAAGGCCGGCAGTGCCCAAAAGAGACACATGATTATGCCTAATGATTTTATTATTAAGTTATTGGCTTTCATAGCACTTATTTGTTTGTGTTCTTGTGTTTAAATCAATGTGCTAAATTAGTCTATTTTTGTAAAAGATAATAAAAGATGTGTAAAAAAAAGTAAAATATTTTTTACATGACGATTATTTTATATCAATATCAATGACACATGGGAATGCGTAGCTGCGGTCATTATGTTCGTTGATGCCTCGGTACATGTTGGCGATGGTACGCTTGAGTTTCTTCTTGGCAACTTTCTTGCCTTTGTACATCACAGTGACCTTTTTGTCAAGGTTGACCATGTTGTCATTTAAATATATGCGTATTCTTGAATAGTCGCACTGCTTGATCTTTATGATATTTCCCTCAATCGATACAACGGCTTTCTTGCCGTGTCCGAGTTCTTCTTCCTGTGCAGAAAGCCAATAGAAATTCTTGCGTACAACCTCTTCTTGACGCCATACAATCTGCTTCGGGTAGGGGTTTCTGCGGTATTGTGCCATCCATGATATCGCTCCGGCATCTTCACCGTCCATCCAATGCCCTTTATCCTTGAGGATATGGGTGCTATGTATATATTTCCCGGGATTTGCAGCTGCGAGAGAATCCAATACAATACCCTTTTCACGCGCAAGTATGTTGCGGTCATATGCAGTGTCATTCTCGCCCATCCAAATCATGAACGGGAGGTTCATGAGATTTTCCTGTGATGCGTTGCCCGGGTGTCCCGCCATCATGGATGCCGAAGCCCATTTGTCGGCCATGCGAGGCGCCATGCGCCATACACCGTCACCACCGGCTGAATAGCCGAGCAGGTATACTTTGTTAGGGTTTACTCCCTCGAATACCACACAAGCTCTGATAAGATCCTCGAGCAGTCCGTCCAATCCCTTGCGGTGCCACATGTTCCAGGTATTCCATGGTGCACGAGGTGCGACATAAAGTCCTTCGGGCAACTGGTAAAGGTATATCTGGTTCATCCATTGCCCGTCATTTACATCCTTCGGGCACTCACCGCCGCCATGCAGGGATATGTAGAGACTGCGCCCATCCTTAGGAATGGGGCCGAAGTCGCGGCATGCGCATGCAAGATGCAACGAGTCATCGGATATTGTCAGCTTCTTCCATTGATCACCCAATTCCTTGGCCGACTTTGCAATCCACATAGAGTCAATAATCATTGCAGCCTCTTCTGTTTCTGCTTTGCTTAACTTTTTGCAGGCAAACTTCTGTGAGCATAGTTCTCCTTCCGGAGCCTTGAGCCATTCACGCATTTCGTCTGTCTGCGCTAATGAAATAGTGGCGGCAAATATTGCCGCCAATGTAAATGTAAACTTTTTCATAGTCTTGTCAAGGTAGGAATCTTATGTCATCATCTGACTGAGTATCATTGAGATGATCATGTAGAATGTCATTCCGCTAAGGTCGTTTATAATCTGTATGAACGGGCCGGTCGCTACAGCCGGGTTTATGTCCATGCGCTCAAGTACCATCGGAATCATGGTGCCGAATGCCGAAGCGAAAAGCACTACCACAAATAGGCTGATAGGTACAGCCAATGTAACGATGTTGTATGCATCGTACATAATGAAGTTGTAGACATACACCATCAGTGACAATATTGTTGCATTGACCAATGCTACTGCCAGTTCTTTGAGTATGTGGCGGAATATATGGTTTGAATTCAATGAGTTGTTTGCCAGTCCCTGAACTGCGATTGCCGAGGATTGTGTGCCGACATTACCTCCCATACCTGCGAGAAGCGGAATGAAGAGTGCCATTTCGGGGTGTGCACCGAGGGTGTTGGTGAAGCTGTCAAGAAGCAACGACGAGCATATACCTCCCAACATTCCGATGATGAGCCATGGGAGACGTGCCTTTGTCTGGAAGAACACGCTGTCACTTGTCTCCACGTCTTGGGTAAGACCGGCGGTGAGCTGTTGGTCGTGTTCGGTCTGTTCACGTACCTCATCCATGATGTCATCGACGGTAATCTGTCCCACAAGACGGTTGATCTTGTCCACTACAGGGATAGCCACGAGGTTGTACTTTTCGATGAGTGTGGTTACCTCGTCAATTGGTGTATCTACGTCTACGCTGACTACCTTCGTGTTCATTACGTGCTTCACCTTTGAAACCGACGGGCTGGTAATCATTTTTGCCAAAGGGAAAAGACCGCATAGTCTCTCGTCGTCGTCCACGACATATACATAGTAGATGTCATCAAGATCTTCGGCTTGGCTACGCATCTCCTTGAGACATTCGGGCATACTCCAGTTTTCGTTCACGACTACCATCTCGGTACTCATGAGACCACCGGCGGTGTCCTCGTCATATTGGAGCAGGTCGACGATGTCACCTGCCTGTTCAATGTCCTTGATGTGCTGGAGTACCTCTTCCTGTTTCTCCTCGTCCATGTCGCGGATGATTTCCACGGCATCATCGGTGTCCATGTAGTTGACGAACCGCTTGGCAATGGCCTCGGAGGGGAGTTCTTCAAGCAACTCGTTACGCATGTCCTCATCCATCTCGGTGAGGGCATCGGCGGCTTTCTCATTGTCGAGTTGGCGATAGAGGAAACGTGCCTCCTCTATGTCCAACTCAAGACAGATCTCGGCAATGTCGGCAGGGTGGAGCTTTGATATCTTCTCCTGCAACAGAACCGAGTCTTTCTGCTCAATGAGTTTCTTTATGTATTCTATGAAATCCTTTGTCATGATTATTTTCCCAATACGTGTTCAACCTTGTTGGTCAATTCGATAAACTCTTCTATCGACAGTTGCTCGGGGCGTTTTTCCAGAACTGCATCGTTCATTATGGGTGACTCCTTGCCTACTATCTGCTGTATCGAATTGCGCAGTTTCTTGCGGCGTTGGTTGAATGTACCCTTGACGATCTTCTTGAACAGTTCCTCGTTGCACCCCATACACGTTCGGCCGTTGCGCTTCATGAGCACTACGGCACTCTTGACCTTAGGCGGAGGGGAAAATACATTTTCATTTACAGTGAACAGATATTCCACGTCATACCATACCTGTATAAGAATGCTGAGTATGCCGTATGACTTGTTGCCGGGCTTTGCAGCCAGGCGTTCGCCGACCTCTTTCTGTATCATTCCGCTGCAATAGGGGATGTACTCCTTGTAGTCGAGCATCTTGAAGAATATCTGGCTTGATATATTGTACGGATAGTTGCCTATAAGCATGAACTGACCGCCGTCGAAAAGACGGTCGAGGTGCATTTTCAGGAAATCATCCGGTATTATATTTTCTTCCTGTAATCCGGGAAGGTTCTTGCAGAGGTAGCTTACGGACTCCTCGTCTATTTCAACGACTTTTAGCGGACGCTCCTTTTCGAGCAGGAATTGCGTCAGCACACCCATTCCCGGTCCAACCTCAAGAACCGGCAAGCCCGGACATGTGTCAACGGTGTCGGCAATGTCCCTGGCGATTGATAGGTCGGTGAGGAAATGCTGGCCTAATCTTTTCTTTGCTGTTACTGCTTTCATTTTCGGTGAGCCGTTTTTAATAATAATATTCAAAAAATGATGACAGTTCTCCAAGTTTTGTTATCTTTGCATCTGTATGCCGGGTGCTTGAATAACAATCCGGGAATGCCTTTTTGCCTCCAGGGACAATGCAAAGGTAAGTAAAACTATTAAAAATGTTTCTAAAGTTGTGAAAAAGATTTTCAATCATATGGTAAAAACAGTGCTTCCGATATTTCTCGGTGCGCTTATCCTCTATATGATATATGCTGATTTTGATTTTACACAGCTTTGGTCGGCCTTGCAGGGGATGGATATGTTCTGGTTTGCGGTATCTACCTTTTTCGGTATAATGAGCCATGTGATACGTGGCTGGAGGTGGAAACTGACATTGGCTCCGTTGGGTTACAGACCATCTTCGTCGGTATGCGTGAATGCCATATTTGTTTCATATGCGGCAAATCTGGTGATACCGCGCGTTGGCGAGGTTTCACGTTGTGTGATTCTTGAACAGCATGAGAAGATACCGTTCGCACAATCACTGGGTACAGTCGTGAGTGAGAGGTTGTTGGATACACTAATGGTGCTGCTCATAACTGCAGTGGCGGTGATTCTTCAGTGGCCGGTGTTCTGTACGTTCCTTGAAAATGCAGGCTTTTCGGCAAACAGTGAAACACTTTTCTCTTCAATGGGTGGGTGGCTGATAATTCTGTTGTCTACGGCGGCAATAGCAGTGCTGCTCTATTTTCTGGTGCGCAAGATGACTCTGTGGAAAAGGTTCAAGTCTTTCCTTTCTAACTTCATTGTCGGTGTGATGTCGCTCTCCAAGATGAAGAACGGATGGCTTTTTGTGCTTGAGACCGTAGGTATATGGTTCTGCTATTTCATGCAGTTCTATCTCTGTTTCTTCTGCTTCGGTTTCAGCGAAGGTCTGTCGCTTGAGGCTGCATTGCTTCTTTTTGTGGCAGGCAGTATTGCAGTGGTTGTCCCTACACCGAACGGGGCTGGTCCATGGCATTTCGCTATCATAAGTATAATGATACTTTATGGAGTGGCGCAAACAGATGCCTCGGTATTTGCGTTGATAGTACATAGCACCCAAACGCTATTGGTAGCTGTGCTTGGTATATATGCATTGATAATGTTACAGATAGGTAAAACAATTAATAAAAGAACTGACTTATGACAATCAAAGATCTCCAGCCACGTGAAGTGTGGAAGCACTTCGAGGCATTGACACAGGTTCCACGTCCTTCGGGACACCTTGAGAAAATCCAGAAATATCTGCTTGACTTCGGAAAGAGTATTAATGTAGAGACATGGCAGGATGAGGCAGGCAATATAATCATGCGTAAGCCTGCAACTCCGGGGCTTGAAGGCCGTAAGGGCATTATCCTTCAGGCGCACATGGATATGGTTCCACAGAAGACTCCTGACAGCAAGCACGATTTTGTGAACGATCCTATTACAACAGTCGTTAAGGGTGACTGGCTTTACGCAGACAATACGACTCTTGGTGCCGACAATGGTCTTGGTGTTGCAGCAATCATGGCTATCATGGAAGATGCTACACTGCAGCACGGTCCGCTTGAGGCTCTTATTACAGCCGACGAGGAAACCGGCATGTACGGTGCATTCGGTCTCAAGGGTGGCGAACTTGAAGGTTCTCTGTTGCTTAACCTTGATTCAGAAGAGGAGGGCGTGCTTTATATCGGTTGTGCCGGTGGACTTGATATTACTGCTTCCATGGAGTTTATGGAGGAGGAGAGTGACGAGGAGGATGTTGCCGTGAAGGTACAACTTAAGGGCTTGCGTGGCGGTCACTCAGGTCTTGAGATCAATGCCGGTCGCGGAAATGCGAATAAGTTGATGGCGCGTTTCATGCGTGAGGCTATGGATGAATGTGGCGTGGTGCTTGCAGCTTGGAATGGCGGCAACATGCGAAATGCGATTCCTGCAAGCTGCGAGGTGGTGCTGACACTTCCTGCGGAGGGTGTAGAAGAACTCAAGGCTATTGCAGCAAAGTACGAGGCTCTGTATAACAGCGAATATGCAACAATAGAGGAGGGCATCGCAATCACCGTAACAGAGTGTGAGATGCCTGAGACTGTTGTTCCTGAGGAAATCCAGGATAATCTCCTCGATGCTATTCTTGCTTGCCATGACGGTGTACTCCGTTTCATCCCTACAATTCCCGATACAGTAGAGACTTCAAGCAATCTCTCTATTGTGAAGATTGGCGAAGGAAAGGCTGAAATCAATATTCTTGCACGCAGCTCTTGTGATACAATGAAGGAGTTCCTTGCCCTCCAGCTCTCAAGCTGCTTTGCTATGGCAGGTATGAAGGTGGAACTCAGCGGTGGTTACAGCGGTTGGCAGCCCAATGTGAACTCACCTCTGTTGGCTGCATTGAAAAAGGCTTACAATGAAATGTTCGGAAAGGAACCGGATGTACGCGTCATTCATGCAGGCCTTGAGTGCGGCATAATATCTACCAACTATCCGGGTATGGATATGGTATCGTTCGGACCTACATTGATGTCACCCCACTCTCCGACAGAGCGTGTAGAGATTCCAACAGTAGAGAAGTTCTATTCGCTGGTGAAATCACTGGTGGTTAACGGTGTCCTATAATATAATAAAGGTATAAATAAAGCGAACCCCAAAGTTTTCAGACTTTGGGGTTCACTTCATTTTACTATCTTTTCTTTTTTCAACATATTATTTCTTTTTTGGATTAAATGATGAAAAAACATGCCATGCCGCTAAAAAAAAGGTATAAAGATATTTTTTTTATTGAAAAAATGATAAATTTGCATGTCGGCTGACGGATAAGAGATTCGCTGTCGGCAAGAAGAGAATTTTTAACCATAAAACCAATTATTATGAAAAAGCATTTCAAATTATCAGCGCTTTTGTTGTCTGCAACAATCATCTTAACATCATGTATCGGTTCTTTCCGTCTGACAAACAATATCAAGGATTGGAATGAGGGTATCGGCAACAAGTGGGTCAACGAGCTTGTTTTCATTGCTATGCATATTGTTCCTGTATACGAGATCGCAATGTTTGTTGACGGTGTTGTCCTCAACTCTATCGAGTTCTGGACCGGCAACAACCTTGTAATGGAACCGGGTGAGACAAAGGTTGTAAAGAACAGCCAGGGTCAGGATGTTCAGGTGACAGCGCTTGAGAACGGCTATACAGTATCAGACGGTGACACATCTATGAATTTTATCTTCGATGAGGAAGAGAAGGTATGGAGCGCTGAGTACAACGATCAGGTTACAAAACTTGTAAAGCTTATGGATGACAATACAGCACAGCTTTTCATGGGCGAGGATGTTGTTACTGTAACATTGGACGAGCAGGGTATCAATACTGCACGTATGATGATGAACAACTATTATGCATTGAACAAGTAAACAATGTGTATGCCGCATGATTGCGGTTTTTCGATAAAATCAGGGAACATGCTTCAAATAGTGTGTTCCCTGTTTCTTTTGTCGGCCAAAAATATTACCTTCGCTACATCAAGATGATATTCATATGGAACATCCCGAAAATGACAAGACATATAAAGGGTTGAAGGTCAACGACGGTGTGGCCTCTCTTGGGACGGTGAATCCCTATCTCTCTACATTCAAACGTAAACGTGTAAGAGATTTGTCGGCCGATGAATATGTGGCCGGAATACTTCGTGGCGATGTCACTGTCTTGAGCCGTGCAGTAACTCTTGTGGAGAGCGTGCGGCCGGAACATCAGGCATTGGCGCGCGAAGTGGTAGAAAGATGTCTGCCGCATTCAGGCAATTCTCTGCGTGTCGGTATTACGGGTGTTCCCGGTGCAGGAAAGAGTACTGCGATTGATTCTTTCGGTATGCATGTGCTTGAACGTTGCGGAGGCAAGTTGGCGGTGCTTGCTGTCGACCCGAGCAGCGAGAGGAGTAAAGGCAGTATACTTGGTGACAAAACGCGAATGGAGCGCCTTTCGGCGCATAAGGATGCATTCATACGTCCGAGTGCTTCGGCCGGTTCGCTTGGCGGTGTTGCACGAAAGACACGTGAGACAATAGTCCTTTGTGAGGCTGCCGGCTATGACAAGATATTCGTAGAGACTGTGGGGGTGGGGCAGAGTGAGACTGCAGTCTATTCAATGGTCGATTTCTTCCTGCTTGTGCAGATAGCAGGTGCAGGGGATGAACTTCAAGGTATCAAACGTGGTATTATGGAGATGGCTGATGGAATTGTCATAAACAAGGCTGACGGAAACAATGCCGATGAGGCACGAAGGGCAGCCATGCATTACCGTAACGCGCTTCATCTTTTCCCAATGCCCGCCAGTGGCGTGCGTCCCGAGGTTCTTACATGCTCTGCTTTCTATGACTTGGGTATCAAAGAGGTTTGGGACATGATTTTCGGCTATTTCGATAAGGTCAAGGCAAACGGTATCTTCGAGGAACGTCGTCATGGTCAGGCAAAGTATTGGATGTATGAGACTATCGATGAACAGTTGCGTATGGATTTCAGGAATACAAATGGAATGGAGGAACTTCTTACACGGTACGAGCAGCTGCTGTTGGCCGGCAAGGTGACCTCTTTTGCAGCTGCTGCGCATCTGCTCGAATACTATAATAATAGCAAAAATGGCAGTAAATGAAAAATCTCTGTTGCGGAAGGAGGTGAGGGTATGTATCTCATCCCTTACTCCCGCCGAAATACAGGAACGTTCGTCGGCAATCTGTCATGATATCAAAGCTCATCTTGCTGTATGTGGAGCAAAAACAGTTGCTATGTTTTCTCCTCTCCATGATGAGCCGCAGATATGGCCGCTTATTGAAGAACTTGCAAAGGTTATGCTTGTTGTGTTACCTCGTGTCGAGGGTGATAATATGCAGTTCTATCCATATTCGGGTGAGCTCTCCTCCGGTGCATATGGTATTATGGAACCTGTGCATGGTAATCCGGTAATGCCGGGCGAGATAGATGTCATGATAGTCCCGGGAGTTGCTTTTACAAACAAGGGTGCCCGTATGGGGAGGGGAAAAGGCTTCTACGACCGATATCTCTCTCAAAGTGATTTCTGTGGATTGAAATTGGGCGTATGCTTCAAGGAACAGCTTGTAGGGGAACTTCCGTTAGAGGAACATGATGTAAAGATGGATGCGGTACTATACAGATAAGAGGCAACTCTTTGAAAAGTTGCCTCTTATCTGTATTATATGTGACAGTTTTGTTTACGATGCAAGGATTTCCTGTGCACGTACAGTCTCCTTGTCGATAGGTTTGTCGTCCTTGATGGCCTTTGTGAACGGAATGTAAACAATCTCGTTGTTTCTCAAACCGATCATCACGTTGCGCTGTCCCTCAAGAAGTGCGTCAATGGCGGCAACACCAAGACGGCTTGCAAGGATACGGTCGTTTGCAGTCGGGCTTCCACCACGCTGCAGATATCCTAAGATTGATACGCGTACGTCGAGTTCCGGGAACTTCTGTCGCATACCCTCGGCAACCTCCATTATATTGTAGTCTTTTTCACGTCCTTCGGCAAACAGAACGATGCTGCTGCTTTTTGTACGACGCAAGCCGTTGGCTATAAACTGGTTTATACGCTCGAACTCAGGGTCGATTTCTGGCAATACACAAGCCTCGGCTCCTGTTGCGATAGTTCCGTTGAGCGCCAGGAAACCGGCATCGCGACCCATGACCTCTACAATGAATAGGCGTTCATGTGATGATGCCGTGTCCCTTATCTTGTCGACACACTCCATTATTGTATTCAAAGCGGTGTCATATCCGATAGTCGTATCAGTTCCGTAAAGGTCGTTGTCGATAGTGCCGGGGAGTGCGATACATGGGATGTCATATTCACGTGCAAGGTTGTATGCTCCGGTGATTGAACCGTCGCCACCTATTACCACGAGTGCATCAATGCCCTCTTTCTGTAGTGTTTCGTATGCCTTGGCACGTCCTTCCTCTGTCTTGAACTCGTCGCAACGGCTTGTCTTTAGTATTGTTCCTCCGCGTTGGATGATGTTACTTACATTCTCGGTCTTGAATTCTGCGATTTCTCCGGTTATAAGTCCCTTGAAACCGCGATAGATTGCCTTCACGGTGATACCATGAAAGATACATGCACGGGTTACGGCGCGGATTGCGGCATTCATGCCGGGAGCATCACCACCCGAGGTGAGGATGCCTACACAACGAAGCTTATTTCTCATTTTCTTTGATATTATGGTAGTTTAATATAGTTTGTTTGCAATTCTCCATGAGCCATTTGGGGGTTGAAGTCGCTCCGCATATACCTATTGAGTCTACATTACAGGTAAGTGTCAGGTCAATGTCCTCCGGTGACTCAATCTGATAGGTGTTAGGGTTTACGCGTCTGCACTCTTTGTAGAGTATCTTGCCGTTGGAACTCTTCTTGCCACACACGAAGAATATCAATTCATGTGACTTCGCGAACTCTTCAAGCCCTTTCATACGGTTTGCAACCTGTCCGCATACCGTGTTGAAAGACTCACATGCCTTGTCTTTGGATACATAATCCTTTATCTTGTCAACAACGGCAAGGTATCCCTCAAGCGATTTTGTGGTCTGTGAATAAATATAGGTGTGTCTCTCCTTGTCGATACGCTCTATCTGGTCGGCATTCTCAATGACAATAGCCTTTCCTCTTGTCTGTCCTACAAGTCCCAGGACTTCAGCGTGTCCGGCCTGTCCATGGATTACTATCTGGCAATCTTCCTGGTTCTCCTCCTCCCATTTCCGCTTTATGCGTTGTTGTAGTTTCAGGACAACAGGGCAAGTGGCATCAATCAGTTCAAGATTGTTCTTTTTGGCTATCTCATATGTTTCAGGAGGCTCTCCGTGTGCTCTGAGCAGAACCCTTGCATCGTGGAGATTGCGGTATGCCTGGTGGTCAATGGTGACAAGCCCCAAAGATTTCAGCCTTTCGCACTCTATGCTGTTGTGTACAATATCGCCAAGGCAGTAGAGCGTTCCACCATGGGACAACTCCTCTTCGGCCTTTTTGATTGCTGTTGTCACGCCGAAACAGAATCCTGAATTCTCGTCAATCTCAATCTTTAGCATCCCGTGATGATTTTGTTGTATGTCTCTATGAGCCAATTCATCTGTTCCTCTCGGGTAAGGTTGCTGTTGTCAAGTTCAAGAGCGTCATCGGCTTTTTTCAGTGGACTCACCTCGCGTGTCTGGTCTATATGATCCCGTTGCTGTACGTTCTCCAGTATCTCGTTATAGTCCGGATTGTCTCCTCTTGCTGCCAATTCGTCATAACGGCGTTGGGCACGTACTTCTGCCGATGCCGTTACAAATACTTTCATCTCTGCGTCTGGAAATACGGTAGTGCCGATGTCGCGTCCGTCCATTACAATGCCCTTCTGTTTGCCCAGTTCGCGTTGCTGCTCGACCATGCGCTCGCGTACGAAATCAAGTGCCGCAACCTGACTTACGTGGCGGGATACTTCGATGGTCCGTATCTCATGCTCCACATTGATGCCGTTGAGCAGAGTCAGGGAGTTTTTGGTTTCCGGATCAGCTGCGAAAGAGATATGTATCTCGTCGAGTCTTTTCTGGAGTTCAGAAGTGTTGATGGTCTCGCCCTCAATCAACCCGTTCTGCATACAGAAATATGCAACGGCACGATACATTGCACCGCTGTCGAAATATAGGTACCCGATGTTGCGTGCGAGTGCTTTTGCCATAGTGCTCTTGCCGCATGATGAAAAACCGTCAATGGCTATTATGATTCTTTTCATTATTAAGAAGCGATTTAAATGATTAATATATATGTAGAAGCTGCGCTCGCTTTTCAATTTGTAAGTAACTTACATTGCGTGATATAAATTCAAACAACTTCCAATACTTTCTTTAACCTTGTAAAGGTACAAAGTTATTGTGAATAATGAAAAGTTAATGGGATTTTTTTAGGATAAGGCTGCAGTTTCCTTTTTAAAGGGTGTATGACAGGTTGAATATGAGCGATGATGACGAAACGTGCAACTTGCTGTATGAGACTCCGAATCTGATTTTCTTGATGTTGAGTCCGGCACCGGCTGTCAGTCCATCCCATTTGTTGCCATCTGTAGAGAGCTCCTTGCCTATGCGGTAGTTGTATCCCAATGATACGTTGAAGTTTTTTCCTATGAGTACATCTGCTCCTATTGTGATGTGTTTCATCAACAACTCTCCGAAACTGTCCTCACTGCCGTCGGCATTGTAGAAATCATCCTTGTCCCATTTGTGCAGGTTGCTTAAGGTGGCTGATATGAATACGGGGGCATGGGCAAGCCGTTTTGTTATACCCATCTGAAAATCCATCGGCATCTTCTCATGTTTCTCTTCAAAGGCCTTTATCTGTCCGCCCAGATTCTTTGCTGCAAAAGAAATGGAGAGTTCACTGTCTGGGTCATAATAGTTAAGGCCAAGGTCAACACCGACTGCGAACGAACTCATGCTTTCATATTTTGAATATATGAAATTCCCTGTGACACCACCGCTCCATCTGTCGCTGAGCAGATAGGCGTACATTACGGACATCTCAATATCCTTTGCACTGAAAGAACCTGTATGTATATTGTCTTCTGTGTATCCCTCGAAATCACCGTAGTCAATGTAACGTATGGCCGCAGCTCCGGTAGAACGCTCGCCAAAAGCCCTGTTGAACATGGCTCCGGCAATCTTGCTGTCACTCATGTATGTCATGTATGTTAGGTTTGCGGTCATATCAGATACGTTCACCAGCAGCGCTGGGTTATGCAGGGCCAATGTCAGGTCGTCATCTATTATGCTGATGTTGTTTCCGCCATTGGCTGCAACTCGTGAAGAGTAGGGAATCCTCAATATCGTATAGGCATTCTCGCCTCCCTGCCCGGCTGCATTAAGCGGTATTATTATAAGGAATAGATACAATAGTATTCTTATTGTTTTCTTGCTCATCGTTTCAAATATTGGTATTTGTCAACTGTATGTGACTTTTAATGTCACTTAATGCGAAGGTAATGTTTTTTTTGTTATTTTTGCGTTGTATTTGCAAAATGCTTTTTTGTTTGTAATGTATAACGGAAAAAAAGCCGTTTTATGCGGAGTTGTACAATTTAAAGTGCATTAAAATAAAAAAAGATTGTTTTAATTGTGCAGATTTAAAAATATTGTTTACTTTTGCCCATTAGAAAATAAATACCTTTATAATAATGGATACAGAGAAGAATAATCCTTACAAGGGAGGTGAGCACATTGAACAGAAGAAAAGTGCTGGAGCAAACATTGAGAAACGCAAGGTTGCGGGTTTGCTTATAGGTTTCATTTTTGTCTTTGCTCTGCTTTATGTTGCATTGGAGTACACTACCTTTGAACATAAGAAAGCACAGCAGGCTATTGAGAATAATGCGCCTGTGATTCAGGATTCTACGCCAAAAATGTTCCGTATATATAAGCCGCCAGTACAACAGCAGCCGCAGGAGAAGAAGACTACTGAAATTGACAAGAAGATTAAAATTCTTGACGAGACTTCAGAAGAAGAAGAGTCTGACTTGATTGCTCCGGAGGATATGGGTGCGGAAGACTTCGTTGAAGTTGAATATACCGGTGATATTCAGGTTGAGGAAGAGGTTGAAGAAGAGGAAATCTTTGTGGCTGTGCAGCAACAGGCTTCTTTCCCGGGAGGTTTGCAGAAGATGTATGACTTCGTAAGAGATAATCTTAAATATCCTGCAGTTTCACGTAATAATAATTCGCAAGGAACAACACACTTAAGATTTGTGGTGCGTAAGGACGGAAGAATTGATCAGGTTACAATTCTTAAATCTTCGGGTGACGCATTCCTTGACCAAGAGGCTGTACGTGTAGTTAGTTTAATGCCTAGTTGGACACCGGCACAGCAGAATGGTAGAAGTGTTTCCAGTTGGTTTACATTGCCGATTAAGTTTACATTGCAGTAAGAAACATAATATATAAAGAGGCTGTGTTTGCAGCCTCTTTTTTTCTGTTTAAATAAAGGGCTCTGCGCGGTAGTGCCCGGATGTCTCACTAAAAACAATAGATACTATGTATAGTCCAGAGGAGTTGCGTATAATGGTGGATTCGTTTATCGAAAATCTTGCATTTGAGAGAGAACCTCAAGATTTGTATTCGCCGATAAGATATACAATCTCACAAGGCGGAAAACGTGTTCGTCCGGTCCTCTTTCTTATGGCATATAATATATATAAGGAGGATGTGGACGCGGCGCTTTATCCAGCGGTGGCGATGGAGACATACCATAACTACACATTGATTCATGACGATGTCATGGATCGTGCAGATATAAGGCGAGGAGAGCCTACAGTATGCGCAAAATGGGGTGATACACCGGCAATACTTTCGGGTGATACTATGCTTGTCCTTGCTTATGAGTTCTTCTCGCACCTGCCGGCCGATAAGTTACCTTCTATGTTGGCTCTTTTTACAGAGACTGCAAAGGAGATTGGTGAGGGGCAGCAGTATGATCTTGATTTTGAAAAACGTGACGATGTTACCGAGGAGGAGTATATGAATATGATACGTCTCAAGACATCTGTACTGTTGGCGGCTTCGCTGAAGTTGGGTGCAATGCTTGCAGGAGCACCTGCGGAGGACCAGGAGGCTCTTTATCGTTTCGGTGAGAAGATAGGACTTGCTTTCCAGTTGCAGGATGATCTGCTCGATGTATATGCCGACCAATCTCTCTTCGGAAAAAAAATAGGTGGTGATATTTGCTGTAACAAAAAGACTTTCCTGCTTATAACAGCATTGAACAACGCATCTGAAGAGCAGCTTACCGCAATGAAAGCATGGATGGAAAAAGAGGATTTCGATTCAGCTGAAAAGATTGCCTACTTTACTTCGGTGTATGATTCTCTTGGAGTGCGTGCAGTATGCGAAAAACGTATCAAGGAACTTTTCGAGGAGTGTGACGGATATATCTCGCGTCTTTCTGTCCCTGAAGAGAAAAAGACGGCTCTCGTGGCTTTTGCCGATACTTTGTTGAATAGAAATCGTTGAATAATGCCGTACAGACGTTTGCCAAATACCGATCAGGCAAGGATACGTGCTTTGAGAATGGCAGTAGAGAGCAGCGTTGAAAATGGTGTTTTCACGAATGTCCTTTCACACAACACGTACCATAAAGCCAAGGAGTTCCTGCAGAAATTCTCGGCTGAGGTCGCTGTATATAAAAGGTGCGTCCAAGAACAATCTTCAAAGAGAGGGAACGAAAAATATGAGGCTGCTTTAAAGAAGGCGAGAATGTATGTATCTCATTTCATACAAGTACTTAGCATGTCGATAGTAAGAGGTGAGATAGCACGTCCCAAAAGAGCCTATTATTCCCTTCCTGTAGAAGAAGATACGGTCCCGAATCTTTTCTCCGAAGCATCTGTGCTTGAATGGGGACAGAAGATAATGGAGGGTGAACAGAAGAGGCAGAGTGAAGGCGGTGTGCCTATTTATAACCCCACCATGGGACGTGTTTCTGTAGTCTACGAGATGTTCAAGGAGATGTATGACAGGCAGCAGGCTCTCCAGCAACGCACCAATGATGCGCTTAGGAATATTTCGGATATGCGCTATGAGGCAGATGAGATAATATTTGAAGCATGGAGTGAGATTGAGGCTGCTTTTTCCGTATTTAAGGGTGAAGCAAGACTCAAACATTGTGCACGTTACGGTGTGATATATTATGACCGTCCCGACCGGAAAAGAAAGAAGGAGGCTTCTGATGATTGAGTTTGTCGATACCCATACGCATCTGTTCTGCGAGGAGTTCCTTGAAGACAGGGAAGATGCTGTACAGCGCGCTCTCGAAGCCGGTGTACGTACTCTGTGCTTGCCGTGCATTACTGAGGATTCAATACCATTGATGAAGGATATGTGCATGCAATATCCCGAAGTGTGCCATGCGATGATAGGTCTTCATCCTACAGAAATCGATGATGATTTTGAGTCTGTGCTCGCGCGCATGTATGATGAACTGAAAAAAAACAGGGATTATATTGCAGTGGGAGAAGTGGGGCTCGACCTCTATTGGGACACTACACGCAAAAAGGATCAGATAAAGGCTTTTGAAACCCAAATCGGGTGGGCTAATGAAATGAAACTGCCTCTCGCAATACATTCAAGGAATGCTTTTGACGAACTATATTCCATAATGGACTCCCATCGTTCCGAAGGTTTGTCCGGTGTCTTCCATTGCTTTTCCGGCAGTGAGGATGAGGCTAAGAAACTGCTTTCGTTCGATGGATTTTTCCTGGGAATAGGAGGCGTGGTTACATATAAGAAATCGGAATTGCCACAACTGCTTGCATCGGTTCCGCTTGAAAGGGTAGTACTTGAAACAGATTCTCCATATCTTGCCCCTGTACCCAAACGCGGAAAAAGGAACGAGAGTTCATATATACCTTTCATAGCACAGAAATTGGCCGAGATATATGCTTGTCCCGTGGAGTATATCGCTGAGGTGACGACTGCAAATGCCCGTGCTCTTTTCAAAAAGATTATGTAAAATGGAATTTCAAAGGATTGATATATTTGACAGGAATGACAGGACTCTGCTTATTGCAGGACCCTGCAGTGCAGAGAGTGAGGAGCAACTTCTTGCGGTGGCTTCTGTATTGTCTAAGCAAAAGATATCACTCTTCCGTGCCGGAATCTGGAAACCACGTACCCGTCCGGGGTGTTTCGAAGGCGTGGGTAAGAAAGGATTGCCATGGCTACGGAGAGTCAAGGATGAATTTTCAATCCCAATCTCAACGGAGGTGGCAACAGCAGAACATGTAGAACTTGCTTTGGCAGCAGGGGTGGATGTGCTCTGGATTGGTGCACGTACCACCGCAAATCCTTTTGCAGTTCAGGAGATTGCCGAAGCTTTGCGTGGATGCGATGTACCTGTGCTTGTCAAGAATCCGGTTAATCCTGACATAGAGCTTTGGATAGGTGCCCTTGAACGTCTTTATAATGCAGGTGTAGTCCGTCTTGGAGCAATACACCGTGGTTTCTCTTCATATGGTGAAAAATATTTCAGGAATGCACCGCAGTGGCAGTTGCCTATGGAACTGCATCGTCGTATGCCAGATCTTCCGCTTATATGCGACCCCAGTCACATGGGAGGTAAGCGTGAACTGGTAGGCTTTTTGGCACAACAGGCACTTGACCTTAATTTCGATGGTCTGATGATTGAGACCCATTGTAATCCTGTATGTGCTTTGAGCGATGCGCGTCAGCAGGTGACTCCAGATGAACTTGCCCTTATAATGGATCGTCTTGTGCATCGTTCGATAGATGTGGATGCAACAGATTTTATTTCGTACCGTAAAAGAATAGATGAGATTGATGAGGCTATAATGGAATTGCTTGTCAAGCGTATGCAGGTTGCCCGCGAGATTGCTGAGGTGAAGCGTGAAAAAGGACATGCTGTGTTCCAACCTTGCCGATATAATGGCACCATGCAACGGTATGCCGAGTTTTGCGAGAAAGGCAAGCTTGATGCGGATGCTATAAAATCTATTTTTGAGGCGATTCACTCCGAAAGTATCCGCCAGCAGTTGTGCATAGTGAATGACAATAAAGAGTAGCAGATGAACAACTCTCGCAAAATATCCGGGTTGCTTTTTCTTTTTTGTTTTTTGATGTCAATTGTTCTTGCGCTCTTTCTTTCTTTTGCAAGTGACACTGCTTCTGAAAAGAAAATTGAAGGAAAACCATTGCCGATGGAACATTCTACACTTCTCTCTTTTTATGATTGCGACGGATACTCTGTTGTTGATGTCAAGAATCCGTGGGGTGAGGAGCTTCTCCGTCGATACGTACTTGTTCCCAAAGATAGTGAACTCCCCGAAGGTCTTCCCGATGGCGTGTTGTTGCGAACCCCTCTTGATAGGGTGGTGGTCTTCTCCGGTGTTCATGTTGCCTTGCTTGAGGAACTTGGTGTGGGAGAGTCTATTGTCGGTGTCTGCGATGCGCAGTATATATATTCCGGAATCACTTCCGGCGGATTGAGGGACGGCTGTGTAGCAGATTGCGGTTCATCTATTGATGTTGACAGCGAGAGGTTGCTCATGACGGAACCTGATGCGATCTTTGTCCTGCCGTACGAGAACGGAGGATATGGCAAACTTGAACGTTTCGGTATTCCGCTTGTAGAGTGTGCCGATTATATGGAGAGTTCTCCTCTTGCATGTGCCGAGTGGATACGCTTTTATGGGCGTTTGGTAGGAAAAGGAAATGAGGCCGATAGCATATTTGCAAGGGTAGAGAAGGAGTATGAGAATCTGGTACAAATGGCAAAAGGAGTAGAGAAACGTCCGAAACTCCTGTGTGAACTCAAAAGCGCTTCTGCATGGTATGTACCTGGTGGTAACAGCACAATGGGACGGATGTATACAGATGCAGGAGCGGAATATGCATTCGCGTCGTATGAAGAATCGGGGTCCGTGCCATTGGCTTTCGAAGTTGTGCTTGACAAGGCTGCCGATGCGGATATATGGCTTGTAAAGTATAATTCATCGGTAGATATGACCCTCTCGTCAATGCTTGACGAGTATTCGGGATATTCCCATTTCAAGGCTTTCAAGTCCGGTAATGTGTATGCGTGCAACAGTGCTGTGAAAAGGCTTTTCGAAGAGCGCTCCTTTCATCCCGAGAAGGTTCTTAAGGAACTTGTGGCATTGTTTCATCCAGAGTTGATGCCTGACTATAAAATGAGATATTATGAGAAGATGCGTCCGGAATAAGGTTATGTTTGCCATGGCAATTGCACTGTCGGTACTGCTTTTTGCCGCTAATATCTTCTATGGTTCGATAGAGATTCCTGCAGCAGATGTGTGGGAACTCCTTTCTGGTGGAGATAACCGTTGGAGTACGATAGTTATGGATATACGTCTCCCTCAGGCAGTCACGGCCCTTCTTGCAGGTGCTGCAATCTCTGTTGCAGGTCTGTTGTTGCAGACTCTTTTCAATAATCCTCTTGCCGGTCCCGAAGTGCTTGGCATAAACAGTGGAGCCGGACTTGGAGTGGCTGTGGTGATGCTGGCTTCGCAGAGTGCTGCCATTACGGCCTCTATAGGTGCAGGTGGATATTTTGCAATATTGGCAGGAGCATTCATCGGTGCTCTTCTTGTTATGGCGGTAATACTGCTGCTCTCATCGATGTTGCGCAGCAGACTCTATCTTCTTGTAGCAGGTGTGGCAATAAGTTATCTTGTCTCATCGGCAATATCGGTGCTCAACTATTTTGCAACCTCCGAGGGTGTCCACTCGTTCGTTGTCTGGGGAATGGGAAGTCTTGGTTCTGTATCTATGGAGTATCTTCCATTCTTTTCATTTACGATTGGTGCACTTCTTGTTCTTGCACTCATGATGATGAAGCCTTTGAATGCACTTCTTCTCGGTGATGCCTATGCCACAAATCTTGGAGTGAGCGTTGTGAGGTCAAGGATAATTCTTCTTTGTGCGGCGGGTTTGCTTACAGCTGTTGTCACAGCCTTCTGCGGTCCAGTGCCTTTTATTGGTCTTGCTGTACCTCATATTGCGAGGCTGCTGCTCAAGAGTGATAATCACCGTCTGTTGTTGCCTTTCTCCATGCTGCTTGGTGGTGTCGTGCTTCTGCTCTGCAATATAATCTGTCAATTGCCTGGCGAGAGTGGTCTGATGCCACTTGGCGCAATAACTCCCTTAATCGGCGCACCTGTAATCATCTATGTCATTATAAAGGATAAAAGCGTGAGGTGATTCTCGCTAAACGAGTGTCGTTGAATATTTGGAGCAAGAAATTACTCTATGGTTATTAGTGCTCATTTGGGTTAGTCCTTGGTCAGTTGTACTTCTTTTAAGGAAAGTTCGGAAAATTCTTTTCCATTAATTTGGTTTATAGAGTAAACTACTTTATATTTGTGGCGGATATCCATGTTATAAAATTAAAAAGTGTCTATTATGGAAGAAAAAAGAATGAATGAGGCTGAGAGTCTTGAACTCATAACCTCTATGATAAATGATTCGCGTGCGCGAATGACAAAGAATCTTGGAACACCTTTTCTCATCTGGGGGTATACAACGGTAGCTGTATCAATCTTTCAGGCAATTATTGTTGCATGTGTTGAGGATTTTACTCCTTTTCTGTGGGGGTGGTTTGCGATTCCGGTAGTGGGGTGGTTGCTGATGTTTCTGTTTAATAAGCAGGAGAAAACGGTAACCAATTACATTGACCGCAGTATAAATGCCTTGTGGTGTGCAATTGGTGTTACGGCATTTCTCTTGCCTTTCGTAGGAGGCTTTGGACTGGGGATATTCCCTAATGTGATAATACTCTTAGGGGTTGGAACTGCTACTACGGCTGCTGTTGTGAAGGATAAGGTTGTAAAGCGTATCGGCTATGCAGCAATATTCTCATCTCTGTTGTTCCCGATTGCACGGATTGTGCTTTTGCGCTTTTTTACTTTTGAACAGTTTGCAGGAAAGGAACGCTATTTGGTAGAATGTATTATCTTTGCAGTGATAATTTTCCTACTGCTTGTTGTCTCGGGGCATATACTCAATTACAAGAAAAGATGTTTAAAGAACTGAATCCTTTGTTGCATTCCGAATTGCGCCTTGCGGTCATCTCCCTGCTGATAAGTGTGGAGAGTGCTGATTTTGTCTACATCAAAGAGCAGACAAAGGCAACAGCCGGCAATTTGAGCGTGCAGTTGGATAAATTGCAGAAAGCCGGTTATATCAGGGTGGAAAAAGGATTTAAGGGCAAGATACCCCGTACTACATGCTCGATAACACCGGAAGGTATTTCTGCCTTTGAGGAGTATGTGCAGGCATTGAGGAGCTATTTGGGAGATAAGATATAAAATATAAATGTGGGCAATCCTTGCTTTTGTGGGCAAGGGTTGCTCTGTTGTTATACATATATCAGTTCCCTTATTACGGCATCGCTTATGAAAATTCCTTTCTCGGTGAGTGAAAGGTGTCCGTTCTCTTCTTTCAGGTTGCCCAGTGCAACCTCTTTTTCAGCAGCACGCAACATGTATGTGTTGAGCCTGCCGCTGAACTTCTCTTCCATCCAGGCAAGTGGCAGACCATCGGCTGTGCGTAGGCGGGTGAGTATTGTGTCGTTGTAGCGTTCCTCTTCGTTCAGATGTTCAATTTCGAAATTGCGCTTGCCGCTGTTTATACCTTTTATATATTCTTTTATGTCGGCAATGTTCCATTCGCGTGATGTGCCATTATATGAGTGCGAGGCGGCTCCGCAACCTATGTAGGGCGTGTCGTTCCAATAACTGCTGTTGTGGCGGCTTTCGCGGCCGGGCAGTGCAAAATTAGATATCTCGTAATGACGGTAACCGGCAGCCTTCATGCTGCTTATGAGCATCTGGAACTGCTCTAGATTCTCTTCCTCGCTCAGTTCCTTGAATTCGCCACGTTGTAGGGAGTTGTAGAGCGGAGTACCTTCTTCATACATCAGATTGTATGCCGATAGGTGGTCGGGCTTCAGTGATATTGCGGTCTCAAGGTCATGCATCCACTCCTCTTTTGTTGAACCCGGTAGTGCAAACATCAAGTCTATGCTGATGTTTCCGAAACCTGCAGCGCGTGCGTTCTTCACTGCACTGCATGCCTTTTCTGCGTTGTGGCGTCGTCCGAGCCTTTTTAGTTGCATGTCATTGAAACTCTGCACTCCCATGCTTATCCTGTTGAAAGGCATGGTCTTCAGTTGCTTCAGGAACTCAGGGGTAAGGTCATCGGGGTTGCACTCTATTGTCACTTCCGGAGTGTCGGAAACGGGGTAGGTGGCATAAACGGTATCGCATATCTTTTGCAGTTGGGATATTGTAAGTGTGGATGGTGTCCCGCCGCCAAGGTATATTGTTTCTACTGTTTCGCCCTTTAGATACTCTTTGCGCATCCTCAATTCATTGCAGAGTGCATCGACATACTCTTCCTTTATATTATATAAGGTGGAAGAGTAGAATGCACAATAGCTGCAACGCTGCTTGCAGAATGGTATATGTATATATATTCCTGCCATTTTTACTTATTTATGCCGTAAAGATAACGTTTTTTTGATTTTTTCACAAAAATCGTTTACATTCTATTTGCTTTTGTTCGGAAAAATTCCGACATTGCCAACTCATTTGAAAAAATAACTAACTAACCTTGTGGGGAAGTGGGGCTTGTCGGTAAAGTGCGCTTGTAAACAGAGATGCTCACCGTTTTCTTCTTCCTCCTATGAATCAAAACAAAAATAGTATGAAAACTTATCAGACTAACGAAATCAAGAACATTGCTATTGTAGGATGTTCAGGCTCTGGAAAAACCACTCTCACAGAGGCTATGCTCTTTGAGGGTGGAATCATCAAACGTAGAGGTACTGTAGAGGCAAAGAACACCGTTAGTGACTACTTTCCTGTAGAGCAGGAGTATGGCTATTCGGTGTTTTCAACTGTATTCCAGGTTGAGCAGGCCGGCAAGAAACTGAACCTTATCGACTGTCCGGGTGCAGATGACTTTGCAGGAAGTATGGTCAGCGCCATGACTGTTGCCGATTTGGCAATGATGGTCATCAATGGTCAGTATGGTGTTGAGGTGGGTACACAGAACTGCTACCGCTACATCAAGAAAATGAAGAAGCCTATGATGTTCGTTGTCAATCAGGTGGATAACGAGAAGTGCGACTATGATACAATTATCGAGCAGTTGCAGTCAATCTATGGTTCAAAGGTTGTTCCTGTACAGTATCCTTTGAATGCAGGTCCAGGCTTCAGCACAATCATTGACGTGTTGTTGATGAAGAAGCTCACATTCGTTGGTGAGGGTAAGGCTCCTATCGTGGAGGATATTCCAGCAGGTGAACTTGAGAAGGCAAAGGCTCTTCACATGGAATTGGTTGAGAAGGCTGCCGAGAACGAAGAGGGTCTTATGGACAAGTTCTTCGAGTCTGAGGAGTTGACAACTGACGAAATCCGTATGGGTGCACGTTTGGGTCTCTCTACCGATAGTGTTTATCCTGTTCTCTGCTGTTCGGCATCTACAGATGTTGCCGTAAGCCGTCTGCTCGAGTTCCTTGCAAACGTTGCTCCGGAGATTACCGATATGCCTCAGCCTGTGAACGCAGAGGGTGAGACTGTTCCTTATGACAGTGCTGCTCCAACTTCTATCTTCTTCTATAAGACTTCTGTCGAGCCGCATATCGGCGAGGTTAATTACTTCAAGGTGATGAGCGGTACACTCAAGGCTGGAGATGACCTTGTTAATGTAGACCGTGGTTCAAAGGAGCGTATCGCTCAGTTGTTCTGCAGCGCAGGTGCCAACCGTGTGGCTGTTGATGAGTTGAAGGCCGGTGACCTTGGTTGTACAGTAAAACTGAAGGATATCAAGATCGGTAATACACTCAACGCAAAGGATTCTAACAACAAGTTTGCTCTTGTGAAATATCCTGCATCAAAATATTCACGCGCAATCAAACCTGCAAACGAGTCTGAAATCGAGAAGATGATGCAGATTCTTAACCGCATGCATGAGGAGGATCCTACATGGCGCATTGAGCAGTCTAAGGAACTCCGCCAGACAATTGTCTATGGTCAGGGTGAGTTCCACTTGCGTACTCTCAAATGGCGTCTTGAGAACGTGGAGAAAGTGCAGGTGAAATATGAGGAACCGAAGATTCCTTATCGTGAGACAATCACAAAGGCTGCACGTGCCGATTATCGTCACAAGAAACAGTCGGGTGGTGCAGGTCAGTTCGGTGAGGTTCACATGATTGTAGAGCCTTACGAGGAAGGCAAGCCATTGCAGGAGGTTTATCGTTTCGGTGGCCAGGAGTTCAAAATCAATGCAAAGGGTACTGAGGAAGTTACACTTGATTGGGGTGGCAAGTTGGTATTCGTGAACAGTATTGTCGGTGGTAGCATTGATGCACGTTTCATGCCTGCAATTCTCAAGGGTGTCATGGAGCGCATGGAGCGCGGTCCGCTTACTGGTTCTTATGCACGTGATGTCCGCGTTATCGTTTACGACGGAAAGATGCACCCGGTTGACTCTAACGAGCTTTCATTCATGCTCGCAGGCCGTAATGCCTTCAGTGCAGCATTCCGTGAGGCAGGTCCAAAGATTCTTGAGCCTGTTTATGACGTTGAAGTATTTGTCCCATCGGACAAGATGGGTGATGTCATGAGTGATATCCAGGGTCGTCGCGGTATGATTATGGGTATGGAGAGCGAGAATGGTTATGAGAAACTCTCTGCAAAGGTTCCTTTGAAGGAAATGGCTTCTTATTCAACAACCTTGAGTTCGCTTACTGGTGGCCGTGCGTCATTCATTATGTCTCCTTCAACTTACGAACTTGTTCCTGGCGATGTTCAGAACAAGCTTGTCGAGGAGTTAGCAGTGAAAGATGAGGAATAATTTTTGTAATACAAATCTTGAAGTGAGGGGCATCTGCTCCTCACTTTTTTTGTTAATTATCAGTTCGTTTTTACTTATTTGTTTTCGGTTTAGAGAGAATGGTTGCTAAATTGTTAAGCATAGTGTGGTGTATTGTTAATTTTAAAGAAATAAACAATAAAAAACTCTTTTTTGTTATTCTATCTAAAAGTGTTCTGCTTATATTTGCTACATGAAAAAGACTGCAATTTGGTTAGTAGGTATTGTTATGGGCTTCTGCTGTGTGGCCTTGCTTGTTGTGCAACTGTCGTTTTTTGATACAGTTGTAGAGATGCGCAAGCAGCATTTTGATGAGGGTGTACGCCGTAGCCTTTATCAGGTGTCATACCAGCTTGAACAGGAGGAGATGAATCGTGTGATAACGAATGAATTGCATAGTATTAGGGAAGAGGCCGAGCTTATCTATCTTAACCTCAGTTCAGCAGATGACGTGGCTTATGTAGAAGAATATATGGATGTGGATACCGAAGATGCCGATTATTACAGTATGTACGATGAGATGGTTTCGGAAAGGCCTATCCATTATCTGAAAATTCCCGACTTTATTGCTGCAAATGACAATGACCGATCATCTATCGAGAGTGTCAACAGTATTATGCGTGACCTTATAAAAAGAGCCTATTTCTATAAAAAGGATCTTTTTGACAGAGCTATCTATGAGGCTGTTTTCAATACCTCTACTCCTATTGATAAAAGAATAGATGTAGGTGCTCTTGAAGGAAAATTGAGGGCGGAACTCCTGCATAGTGGTATAGACATACCGTTCCAGCTCATTCTGGTCAACAGTGTGAATGATACACTGCTTGATACTGGCGGATATGAAGGTGATGTTTCGGAGGATTGGTATAAGGAACCGTTGTTCAGGAATGACATTGCCAACAACCCGGCATATATTGCTGTCAGTTTTCCCGACTCGAAGATGAACAATTATATTTACGGTTCGGTTAAATTTATGTTACCTTCTTTGTTGTTTTCTTTTGTTATGTTAATAACATTTGCCGTTACGCTTTACATGGCCATAAGGCACAAGAAAATAACAAAGATGAAGAATGATTTCGTGAATAATATGACCCACGAGTTCAAAACACCGATTTCAACGATATCACTTGCATCGCAGATGTTGCAGGATGCGTCTGTTTCTAAGTCGCCTGAGACGCTTGCGAGATTGTCCGGTGTGATCTCTAATGAGGCAAAGCGTTTGCGTTTCCAGGTTGACAAGGTGCTTCAGATATCTATGTTCGATGACAAGAACAATGCGGCTCTCAAGATGAAGGAACTTGATGCCAATGAACTTATATCCGGTATCGTAAGTACTTTCGCGGTGAAAGCAGAACAGGGTGGTGGTGCGATAGTCTCTTTCCTTGACGCACCCGATCCGTTTGTTTATGTTGACGAGATGCACTTCACCAATGTTGTATTCAACCTTATGGACAATGCCTTGAAGTACAAGAAGCCGGATATCCCGGTGCAGCTCGAAGTACGTACATGGAATTCCGGTGGGAAGTTCTATCTTTCTGTAAAGGATAACGGTATCGGAATACCGAAGGAACACCTTAAAAAAATCTTTGAAAGGTTCTATCGTGTGTCGGGAGGCAATGTGCATGATGTGAAAGGTTTTGGTTTAGGCCTGGCATACGTAAGACAAGTGGTACGCGCCCATGGAGGAATAATCAAGGCCGAGAGTGAACCCGGAGAAGGAACGACATTTGTAATTGTATTACCTTTAAAATAGAAAATTATGGAAGAGAAACAGAGAGTATTGTTGTGTGAGGATGACGAGAATCTTGGTATGCTTTTGCGTGAGTATTTGCAAGCCAAGGGGTATTCTGCAGAGTTGTGTCCCGATGGTGATGCCGGATATAAGGCATTCCTGAAAGGGAATTTCGATATATGTGTTCTTGACGTGATGATGCCTGTCAAGGACGGATTTACTTTGGCGCAGGAGATACGTGCAATGAATGCCGACATTCCCATCATATTCCTTACAGCAAAAACACTTAACGAGGATGTACTCGAAGGATTCAAGATAGGCGCCGATGATTATATCACCAAGCCTTTCAGCATGGAAGTTCTCGTGGTGCGTATTGAAAACGTGTTGCGCCGTGTATCGGGTAGAAAGAACAAGGAGAATGCCCTTTATAAGATAGGACGTTTTATGTTCGATACCAAAAAACAACTTCTTGTAGATGGTGAAGAGCAGACAAAGCTTACAACCAAGGAATCGGAGTTACTGGCGCTTTTGTGTGCTCATGCCAACGAAATTCTGCAACGTGACTATGCATTGAAGACGGTCTGGACCGATGACAACTATTTCAATGCCCGAAGTATGGATGTCTACATCACAAGGTTGCGTAAGCATTTGAAGGCAGATGACTCAATCGAGATAATCAACATTCACGGTAAGGGTTATAAGCTTATCGCTCCCGAGGTTGAGGCGTAAATTCAGGACAAACGAAATAGGGTGACTTTAAAGTCACCCTATTTCGTTTGTTGCTTGGACAGATATTATCCTTGGATTTTTGTAGCACCGTCATCCGCATCCGCAATTTTTGTCATCTCTCCGTCTTCGACGCCATCAGCTTTGCTGTTCTCTGCCAAATCTTTATTAGAGGCAATGATGTAAATAGCAATACCGTAAATCAAACTTGCCAAAAGGGTCAAGTTCAGATAGTTCATGTCTTGCCATTCGCGGAAACTTCCTATAACGACAAATGCTGCTGAGATGATTATCAGTGCCAACCCCAGATATTTAATGTACTTTGCCATAATTGTATATTGTTTTTTGTTTGTTTTCTATCTGCAAAGTAACATATAATTATTTAGAGAATGAAATTTTTTCAAGTAAAAATAATGTTTTCTCAGTGATTTTGTCCAACTTTTTGCTTCCCGGCAGTGCTATTTTGCATTCTCTTCATTGTGTGAAGCTGTTGTAATGCCTGTAAGTTACGGCTTTTTAAAATGGTTGCCGTAAAACTTTGGTATTTCAAAAATTGTGATTATCTTTGCACCCGCGTTTAGATAAACGAATGTTTAACCTATTTATTAATTAAAAATGAATCAATACGAAACCGTTTTCATTTTAACTCCCGTTTTGTCTGATGCTCAGATGAAGGAAGCGGTAGAGAAGTTCAAGGGCATTCTCACTGCTGAAGGTGCTGAGATTGTCAATGAGGAGAATTGGGGTCTCAAGAAACTTGCTTACCCCATCCAGAAGAAATCAACAGGCTTTTATGTGATGTTCGAGTTCAACGCAGAGCCTAAGGTTATCTCTAAGTTGGAGCTGCAGTATCGTCGCGACGAGCGCGTTATCCGCTCTTTGGTTGTTAAGTTGGACAAGTATGCTGCAGAGTATGCTGCCAAGAGAAGAAATTTAAAAGGTAATAAGGAGAATTAATTATGGCACAGACACCTTCAGAAATCAGATATTTGACACCTCCCACAGTTGATGTCAAGAAGAAGAAATATTGCCGTTTCAAAAAGAACGGTATCAAGTATATCGATTACAAGGATCCCGAATTCTTGAAGAAGTTCTTGAACGAGCAGGGTAAGCTTTTGCCCCGTCGCATCACAGGTACTTCATTGAAGTTCCAGCGCCGTATTGCTCAGGCTGTTAAGCGTGCACGCCACTTGGCTTTGCTGCCTTTTGTTACTGACATGATGAAATAATAGGAGGAATAATTATGGAGCTTATATTGAAAGAAGATGTAATCAACTTGGGTTACAAAGACGAAATCGTTAAGGTAAAGGACGGTTACGGCCGTAATTATTTGATCCCTACAGGAAAGGCTGTCATTGCAACAGAGTCTGCAAAGAAAGTGCTTGCTGAGAACTTGAAGCAGCGCGCTCACAAGCTGGCAAAGATCAAGGCTGATGCCGAGGCTCTTGCAGCTAAGTTCGAGGGCGTATCTTTGACAATCGCTACAAAGGTAAGTGCAACCGGTGCAATCTACGGTTCGGTAGGTGCTATCCAGATTGCCGAGGAACTCGCTAAACTTGGCCTTGAGATCGACCGCAAGATTATTGTTGTTGACGCTGCCAAGGAAATCGGTTCTTATACAGCAACAATCAAGTTGCACAAGGAGGTTACCGTTAAGGTTCCTTACACAGTTGTAGCTGAGGCTGCTGAGTAATTCAGTCTATCAATAGTATCAAGAGGATGACTCAAAAGTCATCCTCTTTTTGTTGAGGGTGAATAAAAAGCAAAGTTCAAGGCTTGTGCAGGCTTCAAAACCGCAACCGACGCTGTAATGCGAGAGCAGAGAATGCTTGTATTCTATGCCGAGCTACGAGGAGGAAAAGCCACTTAGTGGGTTAATTTACTAAGCGT
>JAFQEZ010000095.1 GCA_017398805.1 Bacteroidaceae bacterium
AGAGCGGAAAACGAGGCTCGAACTCGCGACCCCAACCTTGGCAAGGTTGTGCTCTACCAACTGAGCTATTTCCGCGTTAATTCACAAACGTGAGATTTTCTGAATCTTTAGTTAATTGTGAAGGAGATGAGACTCGAACTCACACGACCCAACGGTCACTACCCCCTCAAAGTAGCGCGTCTACCAATTCCGCCACTCCTCCATAATTATGCAAAACAACAAGAATGTGCCCAGAACAGGACTCGAACCTGCACGTCTCTCAACACTCGCACCTGAAACGAGCGCGTCTACCATTCCGCCACCTGGGCATATACCTTAGAGCGGAAAACGAGGCTCGAACTCGCGACCCCAACCTTGGCAAGGTTGTGCTCTACCAACTGAGCTATTTCCGCGTTTTGCGAATCATCTCTTCAGTATTGCATCCTTGCCAAGGTTGAAACCTTATTCTTTTGCGGCAAGGTTGTGCTCTACCAACTGAGCTATTTCCGCGTTTTGCGAATCATCTCTTTAGTATTGCATTTCCTTGCCAAGGTTGAAACCTTATTATTTTTCGGCAAGATTGTGCTCTACCAACTGAGCTATTTCCGCGTTTGTTGTTTCGCTTAACGGATGCAAAGGTAGTGCTTATTTTTTAATAAGCAAAATTTTTTGAATGTTTTTTTATGAAAAAGATGCAACGAATATTGTTTATCTGATTACTATTTGATATTTACGTTCAATTCATCAGTACTACATATGCGTTAAGGTAGAGTGCAAATAGCAGCCATAGGATATATGGTATATTCAAAAGACCTGCTGCTTTCTTTATCAGATATGATGTTACGACAAAAAGTGCGACAATGACAATAAGTGCGCTTAGGGTTACAAGTCCCATGACTGGTGATTGCATGTAGAAGAAACATACACTCCACATGAGGTTGAGTCCTAACTGTATAAAGAAAAGGAACATGACAAACCATGTGTATATGGAACGTGTGTTCCAGATCATTCCTGCAGAGATTCCCATGAGAAGGTAAAGTATCGGCCATACTATGGCAAAGACTATACCCGGAGGGTTTAATGATGCCTTCTCAAGGTATGGGTACCATTCAATCATGGCGCTGTCCTGTACGTTCTTTGAGATATATCCTACAGCAAAAGCCAGTAATACAAAAATGAGGTGTGGGAGATATTTCTTCATGGCGCAAAAAATATAAGAGAACATGAGTCATTCAACAACCATGTCCTCTTATAAAACATCTGTATAGCGCTATTGTTCTTTGTGTTGTTACTCTTTCTTCTTGTTGCGCTCTTTAATTACTTCGTTTATCTGCGAGTCGGAATAGTAGGGTACTTTGCCCGATGGCACATATTTGCTTGATGATGAGAGGTGTGTGTCCTGGTCATCGAAGAAAATGTGCGCACCGAATGCTTTCAAAAGTTCATCCTTTCTGAGCCCGCCGAGGAAATATGCTTCGTCGACATATACTCCCCATTTGCGCAGTGTCTTTATTACGCGGAAGTGTGAAGGAAGGCTGCGTGATGTTACAATGGCAAGACGCAGGGGGGAGAGTTCGATTGATGTTGGCAGACACTCCTGAATTTGTGAGAGCTTCTTCAATAGGTTGGCGAATGGCCCTTCTTTAAGAGGAACATCGGCATGTTCCTTCTCGTACTTGTAGAAAGCATCGATGCCTTCCTCTTTGAAACGGCACTCCGATTCGTCGGAGAATATTACGGCATCGGCGTCGAATGCAATCTTGACTTTGCTGTCTTCGGGGTTGAAATCGGTAGGGGGAGCGTAGATAAGTGCCGAGGCACATATACCTGAGTCTATGACACGCTGAACGTCTCCTTCGTCTTTTGAGAGGAACAGGTCTATGGAGAATGCTTTCAGATACTTTGACAATGATTCTCCGCCCGAGAGTGCCACGCGTGTTATGTCGAGCCCGTACATGTCGAGCGACTTTAGCATGCGCATTCCGGTCTCGGGACTGTTGCGTGACATTACTACAACTTCTACAATGGGGCGATTAGCCTGCTTGTTGAGCTCAAGAAGACTCTTTACAAGGTAGAACGCTGTTCCGCGTTCAAGGGGCTCGTCCTCGTGCTCCTCCTGGTATTTGCGGTATTTGGCAACACCATATTTCTCAAATATCTCATTCTCTTTTTCAAGGTCAAACAGTGCGCGTGATGAGACACCGATGACCAGACGTCCGTCCAGATTCTCCATTGTGTTATATCTGCTTTGGGGTTATGTGCCCTTCGTTGAAAGTTTTGCAAAAATAGTTCATTTGCACTCATCTGTCAATAGAATGAGACAAAATTATTGCTATATTCGCGTGAATTATCGTTTGATATGAAAATAGAACCTATTGCATATTATCATACTGCGCTGAAAGGTAAGTTCGGGATTCCGCGACAGAGTGGACTTGTATCTGAATTACGTGGTAGGGTTGTTTTTGAACCCGGCTATCGCAATGCCGATGCCTTGCGTGGTATTGATGGCTTTGATTATCTGTGGCTCATCTGGGGGTTCTCGTTGAATGGCAAGCCTTGCGGTGAGTGGTCACCAATGGTGCGTCCGCCGCTACTTGGAGGCAATGAACATATGGGTGTGTTTGCCACACGGTCGCCTTTCCGCCCGAACCCGTTAGGCTTATCATCGGTGAAGTTGCTTGGTGTCGAAGATTGTACCGGCGGTCCGGTGCTGATTGTTGCCGGTGCCGACCTTGCAGACGGAACTCCGATATATGATATAAAGCCCTATTTGGTTTATAGTGATTCTCATCCTGATGCGCGTGGAGGTTTTGTAGATGCTAATAGATGGGATACCCTTGATGTTGTCTTTCCCGCTAATCTAAAACATTGTTTCAGTGAAGAGGATTTTGTCGTTCTTTGCAGAATTCTTGAACTTGACCCTCGTCCTCAATATCACAAGGACCCGGAAAGAGTGTATGGAGTCTCTTTCGGTAGCTACGATGTCCGTTTTAAAGTCTCATGTGAAGGGGTGCTCGAGGTTGTCGGAATTGTTGAATTGTAGGCATTTTATCCATACACTCACAAAAGGGGGCGGCAATATTTGTCGCCCTTAGTCAATTTGTTTTCCGGTAAGGTATTGTCAGATGTACATGAATCGCTTTATGCTGCCTTTGGGAGTTTTTGCTAAAGGCTCATCGCGCAGTTCGTGCTCGGCAATCTGTGAATATGCAGGAATCTGTGTGTTCAATGTTGCGATGTTCTTTTAGTGGAGGTTTCCTTTCCATTGCGCGCGTACATAATTATATAAAAAAACAAAGGGTGTGCCCGCACGGGCACACCCTTTGTCAATATTGAGTGGATGATGATTTCTTACATCTCCTCAACTGCAGCCTGAGCAGCAGCAAGACGTGCGATAGGCACGCGGAATGGAGAACAAGAAACATAGTTCAAACCTACTCTGTGGCAGAACTTCACTGACTCAGGCTCACCACCGTGCTCACCGCAGATACCGCACTTGAGGTCTGGGTTAACACCGCGGCCCTTAGCTGTAGCCATCTCAACGAGCTGGCCTACACCTGTCTGGTCGAGAACCTGGAATGGGTCGTTCTTCAAGATCTTCTTGCGCAGGTAGATAGGCAAGAATGAGTTAACGTCGTCACGAGAGTAACCGAAGGTCATCTGTGTCAAGTCGTTTGTACCGAATGAGAAGAACTGAGCCTGCTGAGCAATCTGGTCAGCTGTCAAAGCTGCACGTGGAATCTCAATCATTGTACCGATTGTGTACTCAACGCGGTCACCCTCTGCAGCGAACAATGCCTCGGCTGCCTCAACGATAGCGTTCTTCTGCTCCTCGAACTCGTTGATGATACCTACCAATGGAACCATGATCTCAGGGTAGATAACCTTGCCCTCCTTCTTCAGCTCAAGAGCTGCACCGAGGATGGCTGTTGTCTGCATTCTTGTAATCTCTGGATATGTGTTACCCAAACGGCAACCACGGTGACCCAACATTGGGTTGAACTCCTCGAGAGACTTAACGCGACGCTGAACTGCCTCAACTGTCTTGCCCATAGCCTCAGCAAGCATCTGCTGGCCCTTAGCATCGTGTGGTACGAACTCGTGGAGTGGTGGGTCGAGCAGACGTACAGTCACGTGCAAGCCCTCCATTGCCTTGAAGATACCTACGAAGTCGGCCTTCTGGTAAGGCAACAGCTTAGCAAGAGCAACCTCACGCTCCTTGGTTGTCTCGGCAAGGATCATTTCGCGCATTGCCTTGATCTTCTCGCCCTCGAAGAACATGTGCTCTGTACGGCAGAGACCGATACCGATAGCACCGAAGTCACGTGCAACCTGTGCATCGTGTGGAGTATCAGCGTTTGTGCGTACGCCCAAGCGTGCGTACTTGTCACAGATAGTCATGAGTTCTGCAAAGTCACCGCTGAGCTCAGGAGCCTTTGTTTCAACCTTACCCTCGATAACCTGGCCTGTTGAACCGTTCAATGAGATGTAATCACCCTCGTTGAATGTAATGCCGTCAACAGTGAGTGTGCGCTTCTTGTAGTCGATAACGAGTGTTCCGGCACCTGATACGCAGCACTTACCCATACCACGTGCAACAACGGCAGCGTGAGATGTCATACCACCGCGAGCGGTTAGGATACCCTGAGCTGCAGCCATACCTGCGAGGTCCTCAGGAGAAGTCTCGATACGTACGAGAACTACCTTCTCGCCATCCTCGTTCCACTTCTCAGCGTCATCGGCGAAGAATACGATACGGCCTGTAGCAGCACCCGGAGATGCGGGAAGACCGTTGGCGATAACCTTTGCCTTTGCAAGGGCTGCTGTGTCAAATACAGGGTGCAAAAGCTCGTTGAGCTTCTCTGGCTCCATGCGCTTCAAAACAGTCTTGTCATCGATAACACCGTCACGGTAGAAGTCCATAGCGATCTTTACCATCGCTGCACCGGTACGCTTACCGTTACGTGTCTGCAAGAACCAGAGTTTGCCCTCCTGGACGGTGAACTCCATATCCTGCATATCCTTGTAGTGGTCCTCAAGGCGTGTCTGGATTGCGTCAAGCTCCTTGTAGATTTCAGGCATAGCCTCTTCCATTGAAGGATACTTTGATGCACGCTCCTCCTCGCTGATGTTCTGCAATGCAGCCCAACGCTGAGAACCAATCTTTGTAATCTGCTGTGGTGTGCGGATACCTGCAACAACGTCCTCACCCTGTGCGTTGATGAGGTACTCACCGTTGAAGAGGTTCTCACCTGTAGCGGCGTCACGAGAGAAGCATACACCTGTAGCTGATGTGTCACCCATGTTACCGAATACCATTGCCTGTACAGAAACGGCTGTTCCCCACTCATCGGGAATTTTCTCCATACGACGGTAGAGGATAGCGCGCTCGTTGTTCCAAGACTCGAACACAGCGCAAACTGCACCCCAAAGCTGCTCGTATGCGTCTGTCGGGAAGTCTTTGCCGGTCTGTGCCTTTACGGCAGCCTTGAATTTCTTTACGAGGTCCTTCAAAGCGTCTACGCTGAGGTCCTTGTCAAGAACTACACCTTGCTCCTCCTTAACTTTCTCAATGATAGCCTCGAATGGGTCAATCTCCTCCTTGCTTGTCGGCTTCATGCCGAGAACAACGTCACCGTACATCTGCACGAAACGGCGGTATGAGTCCCAAGCGAACTTCTCGTTGCCGGTCTTCTTTGCAAGACCCTCTACAACGATGTCGTTAAGACCGAGGTTGAGGATTGTATCCATCATACCAGGCATAGATGCGCGTGCACCTGAGCGTACTGATACCAACAATGGGTTAGCAGGGTCGCCGAATGTTGAGTTCATCAAAGTCTCGATGTTCTTAACAGCGGCCTGTACCTCTGCCTTGAGAAGCTCGATAACCTGCTCCTTGCCAAGGCTGTAGTATTCGCCACAAACCTCGGTTGTGATGGTAAATCCTGGAGGAACGGGGATGCCGATGAGGTTCATCTCCGCCAAGTTTGCACCTTTACCTCCTAACAAGTTTCTCATTGACGCGTTACCTTCAGCAAGGCCATTACCAAAGGTATAGACTCTTTTGTCTGCCATAAATTTTTGAGTTTATTGTTTGTTGATAAATAAAAAATTGTTTTAAAATCTCGCTTTGCCGGAACTCCTGTTTTGAGGATGACCCGACTAATTTGCAAATATAACAAAAATGTTTGTAATCCGAAATTTCTGCACGAAAATATCTCACAATAATTAGAAAAAAATAACTTCGGATGTTAAAAAGGGATTTTATCGGGATTTTCACTATATCTTTGTAGGGAATTTGTAATATGCGGTAATCTGCGCACTTGCCCGGTGTGGTGGCGCAGTAGCCATTGTTTCTCTAAAAAAAATAATAGTATAATGGCGAGAAAAAATAAGAGCCTGCCGTTGTTGGAACATGTCGAGATAACGGGAGTCGCAGCCGAAGGTAAGGCTTTGGCGCGTGTCGATGACTTGGTTGTCTTTGTACCGTTTGTGGTGCCGGGTGATGTCGTTGACCTGCAGGTAAGGCGCAAAAAACATAGTTATGCCGAGGCTGAGGCTGTGAAGTTCTATGAGTACTCTGCAGAGCGCAGCAAGCCGTTCTGCAGGCACTACGGTGTATGTGGTGGCTGCAAGTGGCAATGTCTGGCATATGAGCATCAATTGAAATACAAACAACAGCAGGTCGTAGATGCCCTTTCACGCATCGGTAAGGTTGAGCTTCCGCCGGTAATGCCGATACTCGGCTCTGAAGATATACGTGAGTACCGTAATAAACTTGAGTTTACTTTCAGTAACAAGCGCTGGCTTACATGGGAGGAGGTTGCCGATAATGTAGAGTACGACAATATGAATGCGCTTGGTTTTCATATCCCCGGTGCTTTCGATAAGGTGCTCGATATTCAGGAATGTGCATTGATGAAAGATCTCAATAACCGTCTCCGTAACGGAATACGTGAGTTTGCAAATAAAGAGGGGGTTCCTTTCTATGATTTGCGCTCGCACTCAGGTGTGCTGCGTAGTATGATGTTGCGTACTTCTACGACAGGTGAAGTGATGCTGCTCCTGCAGGCGCGCGTAGAGAGTGACGACGACAAGAAATGTTTAGAAAAAGTTTTACAATATGTGGCCGACGGTTTCCCCGAGGTGACCTCCTTGCTCTATGTAATCAACAACAAATGCAACGATACTTTCGGCGATCTTGAGGTTGTGACATATAAAGGTACTGATGTCATATATGAGGAGATGGAGGGGTTGCGTTTCAAGGTGGGGCCAAAATCTTTCTATCAAACCAATAGCAAGCAGGCGTATAATCTTTATAAAGTGGCGCGTGAATTTGCGGCGCTGACAGGAGAGGAAGTGGTGTACGACCTTTATACGGGAACCGGAACAATTGCGAATTTTGTCGCGTCAAGAGCTAAGAAAGTGGTAGGTATCGAGTATGTAGAGGATGCTATAATAGACGCGCGTGTCAATGCGGAGTTGAACGGCTTCGACAACTTGACTTTCTTTGCAGGGGATATGAAGGATATACTTACCCGTGACTTTATTACCGAGCATGGCCGTCCCGATGTGATAATAACCGACCCTCCACGTGCAGGTATGCATGATGATGTGATTGATACTATATTGTTCGCTGCTCCAAAGCGCATAGTTTATGTAAGCTGTAATCCTGCTACTCAGGCGCGTGATTTGCATATGCTTGATGTGGATTACAAAGTTGTTGCTGTGCAGCCTGTGGATATGTTCCCTCATACCCATCATGTGGAGAATGTTGTGTTACTTGAACGAAGGAATGATAAGTAATTGTAGATTAATGTTATGAAAAAGAATATAAAGACTCTGCTAACCTTTAAGGTTGTTGTTGACTGTGTTCTTATCGAGTTCATTATGGAGAAGATGCACGGCATTAGCCGGAATAGAGCAAAAGCTTTAATCTGTAATAGGGTAGTGCTTGTAAATAATGTAATTACCACTCATCCGTTAACGGAACTTAAAGCCGGTCAGGTTGTCCAGTTGGATCGCTCTAAGCATAAGATGTCGTTCCATAGCAATGAACTTGATATTGTTTTTGAGGATCCGTATCTGTTAGTAGTGGATAAACATGCAGGGTTGCTATCTATGAGCAACAATTCGCGTCAGCAGACTGTGCAGACAGTTCTTAACCGTTATCTTGAAAAAGGCGGAAACCGTGCGACTTCGCATCTTGTACATAGGCTTGACCGTGATACGTCCGGTTTGATGGTTTATGCCAAGGATGTACAGACCCAGCAGTCGCTCATAAATGGTTGGCAACAGCTTGTGACCGACCGTAGATATCTGGCTTTGGTGAAAGGCGAACTGGAAAATAGACGTGGCAGAATACAATCGTGGTTAACGGAGGATAAACGTTTTATAACGCATTCAAGTCCAATAGATAATGGCGGTAAATTTGCTGTGACACATTATAATGTATTGACATCATCTAATGGCTATTCGCTTGTAGAGTGTGAGCTTGAAACCGGTAGAAAGAACCAGATACGTGTTCATATGGCTGACCTTGGGCATCCAGTTGTGGGTGACCATAAATACGGTAGCGAGGAAGATCCGATGAGACGTCTTGGCTTGCATGCTTATATGCTCTGTTTTACTCATCCTGTGACCGGCAAACATATGTGTTTTGAGACTCCGGTCCCTGCGCTTTTCGAGAAGTGTCTGAATGAAAAATAATATTCTGCTTTTCTTTCTTTTGCTCTTGTCGGTATTGTTGGTACCTCAATGTGCGGATGCTCAGTTCTTGCCGGGAAAGGATGGCAAGAAAGGGGTGTCTATGGAATATCGTAAGGTTTCCGGTGACAGTGTCCGTTTGAGGAAAAGTAAGGTCGTAAAGAAGAAGAAAGGAAGTGCTGTAAAGGGTGATGGGAAGAGTGGTAAAAAAGCCAAAAAGTCCGTAAGGGTGAAGAAAAGCAAGGTTGATTCAGTTGCTTATAAACCTGTGGGATATTCGCTTGGGGATCGTGTCATCATGCCTGGTGACAGCGGTCATGATGTCAGGAGTGTGGCTGATATTTTGGTTAAAAAACTTTACATGGATGAGGCGCTGATAAAATATACCGAAGATGGTGGTGTGGTTTATGAAGGGGAATTGGTGAGGGCATTGAAATATTTCCAGGAATTCAACGGATTATATCCTGACGGTATTATTGGTTCAGATGTCATCAAGGCGCTGAAGAAGAGGAAAAACTGAATCTTTAGTATTTATATCTGGAGTGTGTGGCAGTGCTGTCGGTGTTGGCATTATATTTACAGCACAACGGGAACGCCTAAGCGTTCCCGTTGTGCTGTAAATGTGGTTTTTACTGGTTATTTCTCTTCCGGGTTGTTTGCGTAGTACTCGTTCCACTCCTCAAGAACCTTCTGCCAGTCGACGGCTTCTCCATTTGCTATAGCCTCGGCCTGTTGCATTGCTTCGTCGTGCTGTTTCTTTTCGGCATGGCGTATCTTCATGGCCTCAATTGTGGCTTCATCGAGTACGTGGATACGGCCACGGCGTACACATTCGTCAAGGTCTGTTGGTCCGAATGCCTTTCCTTGTATGTTGAAATCGGAAATATTGAATTCAAAAACTGTACGCAGTGTGTGGCGCACCATTTTCTGCTGTGCGCGGTTGCCGGACATCTTGCTGCCAAGCAGTTTGCGTATAATCTTTATCTCTTTTTCCGAAAATTTTTTTCTACCCATATTTCTGTTATTTACCGAGGTCCTTGTAGTTATTGAGTCCTGTCCATAGTTCCGGCGCATAGCTCCTCTCGACTCTCTCCTCTACAGCGTCGGGAACGTTGCAGAAAAAGTCGATGCCGGTGAAGCTCTCGAGGTGGTCGATTGAACATACTTCTGTCTGACTGTATCCTCTTACATGCTTGAAGAGTAAACCGATTGCCTTGTATGTGTTATTCTTGAGGCAGAGGAGTGCCATATAGTAATAGTTGGGCACGGTTGGGCAGCTGCCTACGGTGCGGTATTCGCCATCTCTTATGGTGCCGCCTTTTACGATGTAGAGCGTGTCGCAGAATGCGCTGTTGCGCCCCCATCCCTGTACCTGGAGTTCGCAGTCATTCCATGCACCGGTGTTGAAACTGCTGTACATGGGGCTTATGTTGCTGTAGTAGAAAGTTTGCTCGTTTGCATCTTTGGAATAAACCCTGTCGTATGAAGCTACTACGTGTCCGCGTACAAAACCATTCTTGTTTATCTGGTCTTTTGTCATCACGTAGTTGTCGGGCATCTCTGGGTTCGGTTGGAATGGGTCTCCTTTCCATTCTGTGTTCTCCCAGTTGTCACGTTTCCACTTTATTGCTCTGTTGCTGGGGTCAAATGTGAAGGCGGTCCACTTGCAGTGCTTGCGCTCCGGGTCGTGTGATATGCTGTATGTTACATTCTCTTTGCCGTTGACTGTGGTTGTATGTGCAATGAACAGCTCCCCATCGCTGAGTGCCGGAACTTCTATGCGCTCGGCATGCTTTCCGTAGTCCGTGTTGGCATTGGTGTTTCCTGGCACTCCATTGTTTGGAGTGTCGTCGTTGTCGCTGCATGCTATCAGGCATGGGAGCAGTAGTGCAAGGAGGAATTTTTTCATGTGATTTGTGGGTTATCGGGTGGTGGAGCTCTTTAAAAGGCATAAAAAAAGGTGTATTGACATACACCTTTTTATGTTGTTCTTGTTACCGCTTACTTCTTCAAAGTCTTGCTGTAACGGCTCATGAACTTGTCTACGCGACCTGCTGTATCGACAAGCTTTGCTTTACCTGTGTAGAATGGGTGAGATGTGTTTGAAATCTCAAGCTTAACCAATGGATAAGTCTCTCCCTCGAACTCGATAGTCTCCTTAGTGTTGCAGGTTGACTGTGAGAGGAAGCAATCGCCGTTTGACATGTCCTTGAATACAACCGGACGATAAGCTGTTGGATGAATGTCTTTTTTCATTTTCTTATATGTTTTAAAATTTTATATGCCGTCGACACGTTGACAAAACGTGTATATAAGCTTTCGGGTTGCAAAGGTAGTGAATAATTTTATTGTGGCAAAATGTTTGTCTCTTTATTTTTTTCTTGTTTTATTGACTCGTTTTTTTCTTTGCATCCCGCGCGGGGCAATCTTTGTCTGCCCTTCGCGCGACTGTTTGCAAAAAACTCGTCGATAATTGTTTTATTGACTCGTTTTTTTATTGCACCCCGCGCGGGGCAATCTTTGCCTGCCCTTCGCGCGACTATTTGCAAAAAAACTCGTCGATAATTGTTTTATTGACTCGTTTTTTTATTGCACCCCGCGCGGGGCAATCTTTGCCTGCCCTTCGCGCGACTATTTGCAAAAAAACTCGTCGATAAAAAATTGCGTTGCAATTTTTCATTCCACATAAAGTACCAGTCCTTTGAGGTATTCTCCTTCGGGGTGATATATGTTTACCGGGTGGTCGGCGGGTTGTGTCAGCTGGTGAAGTATGCGCACGTTGCGTTTTGCCATTGCTGCAGCTGTGAATACCGCTGTGCGGAAATTCTCCTTGCTCACTACCTGAGAACATGAGAATGTGAACAGTATGCCTCCAGGCTGAATCTTCTCTATTGCCTTGGCGTTCAGGCGGCGGTAGCCTATGAGCGCGTTGCGCAGGCTGTCGCGGTGCTTTGCGAATGCCGGCGGATCGAGAATTATAAGGTTGTAGTTGTTTCCCATGCGGTCGAGAAAATCGAATGCATCCTCGGCATATGCTGTGTGGCGTGTGTCACCGGGGAAGTTCAGCTCGGCATTGGCATTTGTCAGGTCAATTGCCTTTGATGAACTGTCGACCGAGTGTACTATTTCTGCTCCACCGCGTAGGGCGTAGATTGAGAAACCGCCTGTGTAGCAGAACATGTTGAGCAGCTTGCGCCCTTTGGCGTACTTCTCAAGCAGGGCGCGGTTTTCGCGCTGGTCGACAAAGAAACCGGTCTTCTGTCCGCGCAACCAATCAATGTGGAACTTCAGACCATACTCGGTAGATATGTTGCTTGCGTTGCCGCCCATGATGTAGCCGTTGTCCTTGTTTATGTCGGCCTTGTAGGGGAGGGTGGTGTCCGACTTGTAGTAGATGTTCTTTATCTTGTCGCCAAGGCATTTCTTGACTGCCTCGGCAATGTCCATGCGGTTCACGTGCATGCCCACGCTGTGTGCCTGCATGACGGCTGTGTCACCGTATATGTCGATAATGAGTCCGGGGAGGTTGTCGCCCTCGCCGTGAACAAGACGGTAGGTGGTGTTGTCTTCGCGTGATGAGATGCCTGTGCGCTCGCGCAGGTCGTATGCCGTTGCGATACGTCTCTCCCAGAACTGCCGGTCGATGGGCTCATCCTTGAATGTGAGCACTCTGACAGCAATGCTGCCTACCTGTACGTGCCCGCGTGCTATGAACTTTCGGTCGTTGGTAAACACTGTTACCACATCTCCTTCCTCTGGTTTTCCTTCGATTCGCTGTATTGCGCCCGAGAATATCCAAGGGTGAAAACGCTGGAGTGACTCCTCTTTCCCTCTTTTGAGTATAACGGCTTTTTCAATCATGTTCTGCTCAATATATAAATGAATTTATAAGGATTCCAATCTGTTGTATATTTCAAGGCATGCCCATGCGTCGGTCGCGGCATAGAGTTTCTGCTTGTCTGTTAGTACGTCGTTCTCCCAGTTCGTGAGCTGTTGGCTCTTTGATATGCGCTGCCCGAAAACAATGGCGAATATTTTCTGGAGACTCATCTCTTCGATGCCGAACTCGCCTACACGTTTCTGCAGGTCAAGGAACGCTCCGGGTTTGAACTTGCGGCGGTGGCATAGAGACTGGTAGTCGTCATGGAGCGAAATACCTATCTTCTTTATTTCTTGATTCTCAAGAAGTGATACAAGGGAATCCGGCATTCCTACGCGGTTCAGTCTTATGAGAAAGCAGGTGTCGGCAGTCGACAATTGTATCAGCGCGACTTTGTGTTGTACACCCTTCTTGAATGACGGGCGTGTCTCGGTGTCAATTCCTATCAACTTTTCTCCGGATAACGCTTTGACGGCTTTATCGGTGTCGGCTACGGTGTCAATTGTTATGATTCTGCCTGTAAATGCCACTGTAGGCATTGTGCTTATCTCGCTTTTTTCTATGTTCGCCCTGAATTTACTCATTTATCTCCTCTTCCTCTTCGTCGTAGTTCGTGTTGTATCTGATATCGTGCAGCGCACGCATAGTGTTTACAAGTGTCTGCCCCCAATAGCTCCGGAAATGTTCGTTGCACTCCACAATGGCATCGTGCATGGTTTCGTTTATGCCCAACTGGAACAGGCATATGAAGTTCTTGATGTCCTGGTAGATGTCGGCAAGATCCTCCGATATGCTCTTTGTCACAGGAGTGTCGCTGTATTTCATGTCATCTACAAAGACGTCAAGATAACTGTCTTTGTCGGCAAGCAGGTCGAAGATTGTCATTCTGAGCACTTCGTAACTGTCTTCGGTTACAAAATCCTCAAGATCGTCGTCGCTCAGGAGCTCTCCGTCGGGGAGCATCTGCGCCTTGAGGTACAGAAGGGGAAGCAATTTCAAAAGGGTTTCAATGAACTCTTTTCTGCTATGTTCTGTTGTCCTTTCCAAATATGCGCAGTACTCGGCTGCTACGGTAACAAACTCTACTGTGTTGCGCGAGAATACAATATCTTCTTTTTCAGTCATCTTGGATGCTTCTTTCTGATGTTTTGTGTAATTTGCCGCGAAGTTACAAAAAAATAGCGGAGGAGCAGGCTTGAGGTATCTATTTTTTTTGTATCTTCGCATTCGTATGTAATTATGCTTGTGCGCGAACTCTGGTTTGCTTTGAACGCAAGGGCGTGACAGAAATCATTCTGCGGCCGTATGTATGTAGAATAGGGTGGGTGTCCGCAAAAACGAAATGCAAAATATCTATGGCAAAAAATACAAAAAAGAAAAAAACAGAAAAAACAGAAAATAACGGTAAGGAGGAACGCATGAGTTTCAAGCAGAGTATGGAACTCGTCAAGAATTTCTTTCTGGACAGGAGCGTGCAATATGTGATAGGTATTGTCATCGCTGTCATCGCTGTTTACCTTTGCAGTTCTTTCGTCTCTTTCTTTACCAGTGGCGGCAATGACCAAAGTGTTGTTGAGGCTATGTCGCAGGGCGTTTCGGATGCAAAGGATGTGGCAGTCAATACCTCGGGAAAAGGTGGAGCCGCACTTGCCAATTATTTCATTAACGAGTGCTTCGGATGGTCGGCATTCCTGATATTCCCGTTGCTTGTGCTGTGCGCGTTGAAACTGATGTATCTCCGTAACCTGAATCTGCTCCGTTGGGTGATTCTGCTGATGGCGGCAATGGTGTGGGGATCAGTCCTCTTCTCGTTCGTGATGGGTGACGGGTATGATTCCGGTTTTGTATCTCCCGGTGGTATGCATGGAAATCATCTGACGTCGGTGATTAATGAATATGTGGGTCCTGTCGGTGTGATTTTGCTGTTGATTCTGGGCCTGATGTTCATTATGGTCTACTTTACACGCGAAACTATCCCCTGGTTGCAGAGGGTATTCTCTTTCGGTGATGAAGAAGATGCCGAAACGGATGGCGAAGAGACAGATGGCGAGGATATTGAGGTAGAGACTGAAGAAAAGAGCAGTGAATCGTTGGTTGTAAACGAGGGAGATGATAATCCGGAACAGGTTGATCCTGCGGATGGAGGAGAGATTCCGATTACAGGTGCCGATTCAATGACCGATGAGGAGATTGCTGCAAAACTTGATGAACTGAACCGTAAAATGGAAGAGGAACAGGGTGGTATTCAGGCCGGTGGCGTGGTAATAGATATTGCTGAGGGTGATGATGTAGAGAATGATATGCCTGAAAAACCTGGGGAACTCGAAGATGTGCCTGCTACAGTCGATGCTGAAAATCCGGCTGATTCCGGAGGCGAGGCAAAGGAACTTGCCGATGTCGGTGATAAGGGACTTGTCATGGAAATGGAAAAGGCTGACGGTGATGACGATATGGGCGGTGATATGTTGCGTCCGTTGAATCCTAAGGATGAGTTGAGCTATTATAAGCCACCGACTCTGGATCTGCTCGATGAGTATGAGCAGGCTGCGCATGCGATAGATCGTAACGAACAGGCTGCCAATGCGAACAGGATTGTTGAGGTTCTCAAGAATTTCGGTATCGAGATAAGTTCTATCAAGGCCACTGTGGGCCCGACAATCACATTGTATGAAATAACACCGGCACCCGGTGTCAGAATATCAAAGATTCGTAATCTTGAGGATGATATTGCGATGAGTCTTTCTGCGTTGTGTATCCGTATCGTTGCGCCCATTCCGGGAAAGGGTACGATAGGTATTGAGGTTCCCAATACCCATAAGCAGATTGTCCCCATGGTTTCGTTGCTGAACAGCCGCAAATACAAGGAAACCGATATGGCCTTGCCGCTTGCGCTCGGAAAGACAATCTCAAATGAGGTATATATGGTGGATATGGCCAAGATGCCTCACTTGCTTGTGGCTGGTGCTACAGGTATGGGTAAGTCTGTGGGTCTTAATGCAATCATTACATCGCTCCTTTACAAGATGCATCCTGCATACCTCAAGTTTGTGATGGTCGACCCGAAAATGGTGGAACTAAGTCTCTATGGTGTCCTTGAAAAACACTTCCTGGCAAAGCTCGAGGGTGAAGATGAGCCGATTATAACAGATGTGACGAAAGTGGTGCGTACATTGAAATCCCTGTGTGTGGAGATGGATAACCGTTACAAATTGTTGCAGATGGCTTCGGTGCGTTCTGTAAAGGAATATAATGAGAAGTACCTCAATAAGGAACTGTTGCCGACAAAGGGACATCGTTTCATGCCTTATATTGTGGTTATCATAGATGAGTATGGTGATTTGATGATGACCGCGGGCCGAGAAGTAGAGCAACCGATTGCACGTATAGCCCAGAAGGCACGTGCTGTGGGTATCCATATGATCATTGCAACCCAGCGTCCAACTACCAATATCATTACCGGTACTATCAAGGCGAACTTCCCGGCACGTATGGCTTTCCGCGTGATTTCTGTGATTGATTCGCGTACAATCCTTGACCGCTCCGGCGCTAACCAGCTGCAGGGTAGGGGTGATATGCTCTTCCTTGCAGGTAATGATCCGGTGCGTGTGCAGTGTGCCCTTGTCGAGACTAAGGAGGTAGAGCGTGTTTGTGCTCACATTGCAAAACAGCAAGGCTATCAGCAGGCATATATTCTGCCTGAACCGGATGAGGCTTCAGATCTTGGCGGCGATGGCGGTGGAGGTGCACGTGGCGAGATAACATCGGATAAACTTGACCCTTTGTTTGCTGATGCGGCGCGTGTAGTTGTCCTTGCGCAGCATGGTTCGACATCGCTTATACAGCGCAAGTTCAATGTAGGCTTCAACCGTGCAGGCCGAATAATGGACCAGTTGTGCCAGACGGGTATCGTTGGTGAACAGGAGGGAAGCAAGCCGCGTCAGGTGCTGTGTGCCGATGAGGCAGATCTTGAGTTCCGTCTGAAATCGATTCTCTCTTAAACATGGATGATATGAAAAAGGTATTTATATTTTTGATGACTCTGTTGCCGTCGCTGCTTTATGCGCAGAAGAGCGCAGAGGAGTTTTTGGACAAGGCCGCAGCCAGAATCAAGGCTGATGCCGCGTTGCAGATGAACTATGACTATACAGTGTACGACGATGATGATGTCATTGTGTACAGTGATAATGGCGTAATGCTGCTTGATAACCGACGCTATTCTTTGCTCATGGAGAATATGAAGGTGTGGAGTGACGGCGAGACGCAGTGGAGCTATATGAAGGATATCGATGAGGTTTATATTACAGAGGCCGATTCAGAGGAGGCACAGAATCTCTCTCCGTTGTATATTATGGAAAAATACCGTAACGGTTGTTCGGCTTCGATCAAGCATAAAGGAGACGTGGCGGTAGTTACACTTGTTTCGCAAGATGAAGAGGATGAAGTCGGCAAGGTTGAACTATATATAAATAAGGAGAGTTATATGCTTGAGAGCCTTTATATATTTATGCCGTCTCAAGGTCGGGTAGAGGTCTTTCTGAACGGGTACGTCCCGAACTGTAAGTTCGGAGACGATGTCTACAGGTGCCCTGTGGAGAAATTCCCTTCGGCAGAGGTTGTGGATATGAGATAATGGAATAAATTTTATATATTATGAACGATACAAAATGCTTGGTTATCGGTTCCGGCCCTGCCGGTTATACAGCTGCGATTTATGCATCGCGTGCCAATCTTTCGCCGATACTTATTGAGGGTCTTCAGCCGGGTGGTCAGTTGACCCAGACAACAGTGATTGAGAATTTCCCGGGCTTTCCTCATGGGATTACCGGCCCGGAGTTGATGGACAATATGCGTCAGCAGGCAGTGAATGTGGGTGCCGATGTGCGTCCGGGAAATGTCGTGGAGGTTGATTTTGAAGAAACTCCATACAAGGTCACGCTTGACGACGGTAGTGTTATAAAGGCAGACAGTGTAATTGTCGCTACCGGTGCTGCTGCAAAATACCTCGGTTTACCCGATGAAATCAAATATCAGGGCATGGGTGTGAGTGCATGTGCTACATGTGACGGCTTTTTCTATCGCAAGAAGGTTGTTGCTGTAGTAGGTGGCGGTGATACCGCATGCGAAGAGGCGAACTATCTGGCATCGCTTGCAGCAAAGGTGTACCTTATTGTACGTAAGCCTTATTTGCGTGCATCGAAGGCTATGCAGGACCGTACGCTTGCCAATCCAAAGATCGAAGTGCTTTTTGAGCATAATACCGAAGGACTTTTCGGTGATAATGGAGTAGAGGGCGCGCATGTTGTCTATCGTAAAGGCGAGGCCGATGAAAAGCGTTACGATATCGCTATTGACGGTTTCTTCCTCGCTATTGGTCACAAGCCTAACAGCGATGTCTTCAAGAAATACCTGAAGACTGATGAGACGGGATATTTTGTTCCTGTAGATGCAAGCGGTGTCAAGACTGTTGTTCCCGGTGTGTTTGTTGCCGGTGACGTTGCCGATCCTCATTACCGTCAGGCAATCAATGCTGCAGCAAGCGGATGTCGTGCCGCAATGGAGGCAGAGCGTTACTTGTCTAACAAGTAAGATGGCAAAATTATACAGCAAGAGCCTTGCCGATTACTCCGCAAGGCTCTTGCTGTTGCAATATCACTGTTGCAATATCTGGTAAAATATTTGCAGAAAAGTTTCACTGAATGAAAAAACTTTGCTATCTTTGCACCCGATTTAGTCCGTAGGGGTTGGAGAAGACGTCCTCACGAAGAGAGCGCACCTCGCGGAATTCACAATAAAAGCGATTAATTAAATGTACGCAATTGTTGAGATTAACGGACAGCAGTTCAAGGCTGAGGCTGGCAAGAAGCTGTTCGTGCACCACATCAAGGGTGCTCAGAACGACACAACAGTGGAGTTTGACCGCGTGTTGCTGTTGGATAAGGAAGGTGCTGTAACAGTAGGTGCTCCTACAGTAGAAGGTGCTAAGGTAGTATGCTATATCGGCAATGTTCGTGAGCAGAAGATCGTTCGCAAGTCTAAGGACGGCCAGAACATCGTGACAACACGCACTATCGACCCTACTTTGGTTAAGGGTGACAAGGTGCTCGTGTTCCACAAGCGTCGCCGCAAAGGTTACCGCAAGCTTAACGGTCACCGTCAGCAGTTCACAGAGTTGGTAGTAAAGGAAATTATCGGTTAATTTTTAAAGTTTAAGTATTATGGCACATAAAAAAGGTGTTGGTAGTTCTAAGAACGGCCGTGAGTCAGCAAGCCAGAGACTTGGTGTTAAAATCTGGGGTGGCCAGGCATGTAAAGCCGGTAATATCATCGTACGTCAGCGTGGTACAGTTCACAATCCCGGTGCAAACATCGGTATGGGTAGCGACCACACTCTCTACGCTTTGGTTGACGGTATCGTAATGTTCAAGCGTGGCAAGAATGACAAGAGCTACGTTTCAGTTACTCCATTTGCTGAGAACAACTGATAAATTCTTGTCCAAAGTTCTAAAGGCAACTCTTGTGAGTTGCCTTTTTTGTTTTCTGTTCAATGAGTGCTGCGGCGAGTATGGCATCTGTAACCCTCTTTTTAACATTTGTCTTTCGGTTATGTAACTTTTTTGCCATTATGCTATTGATTAATAAAAATTAGTTGTACTTTTGTAATTATTGCCTCGCAGCAATGATTGATTGGACAATTACTAAAAACTGATATAACATGCTAACACTAAAACAAATCAGCCAGGAGACCGATAAGGTCCTAAAGGGCTTGGAGAAAAAGCATTTCAAGAATGCTAAAGAGACTATTGAGAAGGTACTTGAACTTGACAAGGCACGCCGTGCTGCTCAGCAGGAACTTGACAATGTGCTTGCACAGAATAAGCAGCTTGCCGCAAAGGTAGGTCAGTTGATGAAGTCGCAGGCTATTGATGAGGCTAATGCCGTTAAAGCAGAGGTTGCCGTTCTCAAGACTAAAGCAGCGGAATTGCAGGCGAAGATGGATGCTGCAGCCGATGAACTCCAGCAAGTTCTTTATACTATTCCTAATATTCCTTATGACGAGGTGCCCGAGGGTGTTGCTGCCGAGGATAATGTGGTTGAAAAGACCGGCGGTACCGAAACCGTTCTTCCTGCAAATGCTCTTCCTCACTGGGAACTCGCAAAGAAATATGACCTTATTGACTTTGACCTTGGTGTGAAGATTACCGGTGCAGGTTTTCCTGTATACAAGGGCAAGGGTGCGCAACTCCAGCGCGCGCTCATCAACTTCTTCCTCGATGAGGCACGTAAGGCAGGCTATGTAGAGATTATGCCTCCTACAGTAGTGAATGCTGCATCGGGTTACGGTACAGGCCAGCTTCCCGATAAGGAGGGGCAGATGTATCACTGCGACCTTGATGACCTCTATCTCATCCCTACAGCGGAGGTTCCTGTGACAAATATTTACCGTGATGTTATCCTTGATGAGAAGCAGCTTCCAATCAAGAACTGTGCTTATACTCAGTGCTTCCGTCGTGAGGCAGGTTCTTACGGTAAGGATGTACGCGGACTTAACCGCTTGCACGAGTTCTCAAAGGTGGAAATTGTCCGCATCGACACTCCCGAGCACAGTAAGGAGTCACACAAAGAGATGCTTGAGCACGTTGAGGGTCTTCTCAAGAAACTCGAGCTTCCTTACCGCATCCTCCGTCTTTGCGGCGGTGATATGAGCTTTACCGCAGCGCTATGCTTCGACTTTGAGGTATATTCAGAGGCTCAGCAGCGTTGGCTCGAGGTTTCTTCTGTATCTAACTTTGACAGCTACCAGGCTAACCGCCTCAAGTGCCGTTATCGTAATGCCGACAAGAAGACAGAACTTTGCCACACTCTCAATGGCTCGGCTCTCGCTCTCCCACGCATAGTTGCGGCTCTCCTTGAGAATAACCAGACTCCCGAGGGTATTCGTATACCGAAGGCGTTGGTGCCGTATTGTGGTTTTGAAATCATAGACTAAAATAAAGTTTTCAAAAAAGGCATCTGCTGCGTTACGCTCATTTTTGTAAATGGTCATTTAGGTTCACTAAACTTCCATTTCCAAAAACTTCGCAAGCCTTGCTTTCAGCGAGCCTTTTCTGCGCTCGCTGTAAAACGTTAAAGTAAACTTTACGTTTAGCTCGCTTGGCGTAAGCCTTGCATCTGCACTTTTTATAGAACTTTATAATTAAATAGGGAAAAGGTACCTACTGCGTTACGCGGTAAGGCGTAATGAACTTTTAAAAAGATTGTGGTGCTGTTGCGTTACACAATAACTTTAATAGACTAAAACATTAACTATGTTCAAGATAGTTTCAAAAGAGCAGTTTTCGGAAAAGGTTTTCCGTCTGCGTGTAGAGGCTCCGCTTATTGCTAAAGCATACAGAGCCGGTAACTTCGTGATTCTTCGTGTCGGTGAAAAAGGTGAGCGTATTCCGCTTACCATTGCTCATGCCGATCCCGAAAAGGGACTCATCACTTTGGTTATTCAGAAGGTTGGCTTGAGTTCAAGCCGTGTATGTGACCTCAACGAGGGTGATTATATCACTGATGTGGTAGGTCCGCTCGGTCAGGCTACCCACATCGAGAACTTCGGTACTGTCGTATGTGCCGGTGGTGGTGTGGGCGTTGCTCCGATGTTGCCTATCGCAACTGCATTGAAGAAGGCCGGAAACCGTGTGATTTCGGTTCTTGCAGGCCGCTCAAAAGACCTTATCATCCTTGAGAAAGAGGTGCGTGAGGTTTCTGATGAGGTAATCATCATGACTGATGACGGTTCATACGGTGACAAGGGCTTGGTTACCGAGGGCATCGAGCGCGTAATCAAACGTGAAAAGGTAGACCACTGTGTGGCTATAGGTCCTGCAATAATGATGAAGTTTGTGTGCAAGCTTACAAAGCAGTATGAGATTCCTACGGTTGTTTCGCTGAACACTATTATGGTGGACGGTACCGGCATGTGCGGTGCTTGCCGCGTGACGGTAGGCGGAAAGACAAAGTTTGTTTGTGTCGACGGTCCTGAATTTGACGGTCATCAGGTTGACTTTGACGGCATGATGCAGCGTCTCGGTTCTTTCAAGGCCGAGGAAACCCATGAACTTGAGAAGTTGGAGGCTGTAGAGTGTGCAAGCGAGTTCGATGATTTGACAAACCGCGATGCAGCATGGCGCGTTGAACTGCGTAACAAGATGAAACCCAAGGAGCGCACTGCAATAGAGCGCTGTCCGATGCCGGAACTTGAACCTGCTTACCGTGCGACAAAGTTGCGTGAGGAGGTGAATACCGGATTTACAAAGGAGATGGCACTTGTTGAGGCGCAGCGTTGTCTCGATTGTCCGAAACCGGCTTGTATGGAGGGTTGTCCCGTAAGCATCAAGATACCTTCATTCATTAAGAATATTGAGCGCGGCGAGTTTGTAAAGGCTGCCCAGGTGCTCAAGATGACAAGCTCATTGCCTGCTGTCTGTGGTCGTGTATGCCCACAGGAAAAACAGTGCGAGAGTCAGTGTATCCATCTGAAGATGGGCCACAAGGCTGTGGCTATCGGTGCTCTTGAACGTTTTGCTGCAGATTATGCACGTGAGAGCGGTGAGATGCCTGCTCCACAGGTTGCTGCCTCAAACGGCAAGAAGGTGGCTGTGGTAGGTTCAGGCCCTGCCGGTCTTTCGTTTGCCGGTGATATGGCAAAACTGGGCTATTCGGTGACTGTGTTCGAGGCTCTGCATGAGATTGGCGGTGTGCTCAAGTATGGTATCCCAGAGTTCCGTTTGCCGAACTCCATTGTGGAGCATGAAATCGAGAACTTGCGTACAATGGGTGTGGAGTTCGTTAAGGACTGCGTTGTGGGCAAGACAATATCTATTGCCCAGTTACAGGATGATGGTTATCAGGGTGTATTTGTGGCATCGGGTGCCGGCTTGCCTAACTTCATGAATATCCCTGGTGAGAACTCAATCAATATCCTCTCTTCCAATGAGTATCTTACACGCGTGAACCTTATGGATGCTTCAAATCCTGAAACAGATACACCAATGCACATTGGCAAGCGTGTGGCTGTCATCGGTGGCGGTAATACTGCAATGGACTCTGTACGTACTGCTCTTCGCCTTGGTGCGGAGAAGGCGATGATAATCTATCGTCGTAGTGAGGCTGAGATGCCTGCACGCCTTGAGGAGGTTAAGCATGCGAAGGAAGAGGGTGTCGAGTTTCTTACTCTGCATAATCCCATTGAGTATATTGCCGATGAGAAGGGTTGTGTAAAGCAGATTGTATTGCAGAAGATGGAACTTGGCGAGCCTGATGCTTCGGGTCGCCGTTCACCGGTGCCCATTGAAGGTGCAATAGAGACTATAGATATTGATATGGCAGTAGTATCTGTTGGTGTTGCTCCTAATCCTCTTGTGCCTACATCGGTAGAGGGTCTTGAACTCGGTCGCAAGAATACGATTGCGGTTAATGAGAATATGCAGTCTTCAATACCGTTCATATATGCAGGCGGTGACATCGTGCGTGGCGGTGCTACTGTAATCCTTGCCATGGGTGACGGACGTCGTGCGGCTGCAGCAATGCATGAACAGTTGAACAAGTGACAATCGGTTTTATGAAAAAGTTATTTTTGTTATTGATTTTCTCTACAGTCCTGACGGCTTGTGGCGGTTCTGGCAATGAATCGTCATCCAAGGATGATACAGGTAATACAGGATATGATGAGAATGCCGTTTATCCCGATACTATCGCGGATAATGTCCTCGAGGCGCTTGCCCGGAAATATGATTATTTTTCAACAAATAGATATTCAGAGGGTATGCTTCCTGTAAGCAGAGATGGCAAATGGGGATTTGTAGATTATAAGGGGAATCTTCTTGTAGATTGTATTTACAGTTCTGTCGAGTCGTTTAACGAGGGCATGGCCGAGGTTACAATTGAGAAGGATTATTATAAATATTACGGGTTTGTCAACAGACGCGGAAGGGAGATCGTTCCGTGCAAGTACAGGAGTGCGGAACCCTTCAATAACGGCTTGGCAAAAGTAGGTGGTGAAAATAATTCTTACGGACTTGTTGACAAGAGTGGCAATGAGGTGGCGGCATGTATATATAATAGCATAAACATACTTGATAATGGTATGTTTCTTGTAGGGCAAGGCCAATATTATAGTGCAAGATACGGATTGCTTGACAATAGAGGAAAAGAGATTGTGCCTTGTAAGTATAGTTCAATAGGTACATTCAATAGTGGATATGCTGTTGTGCAGGATGAAAAACAGTGTGGTGTTATAGATGCTGCAGGTAATGAGATTGTACCTTGTAAGTATAGTAGCGTCTCTGATTTTCAGAATGGTGTCGCTGTGGTTCGCAACGGTGCATCGTATGGTGCGGTCAACACATCCGGGAAAGAGGTGCTGCCATGCAGATACGATTATGTGCAACACCTATGTGATGGATATCTGAAGGTAGGTCTCGGTGACGGCGGATATAGTTTCTACAAGAAGTTCGGTGTGTCTACTGTCGATGGCAAAGAGGTTATTTCATGTAAGTTTGATGATATAAAGCTTCTGAACGATACCTTGCTTCGTGTACAGCTGAGCGGAAATGGCGTCAGGTATGGTATGTACAATCTTCGTGGAATAGAGATTCTTCCTTGTGAATATGAATCGATAAATGAATTTTACAATGGAAAGGCCATCGTCGCGAAACGTGTTGGTTTTGATGCATACTATGGCATTATTGATACGGCTGGAGAACAGTTTGTTCCTTGCCAATATTCGTATATCCAGTTTTGCACAGACGGTAAAATCAAAGTAAGGAAGAACGATAAATTTGGATTTCTGGATAGTCAAGGTAATGAGCTTGTCCCATGTAAGTATTATCGTATAGAGAACTTTTCAGAAGGCTTGGCTAAGGTCTCTTTGTCCGAAGGACTTTTTGACGAGTATTTCGGTTATATAAACGAGGCCGGTGATGAGGTCGTTCCGTGCAAGTATTCAAATGCAACAGACTTTAAGGATGGAGTGGCTAAAGTGTTGCTTGACGGAGAATGGATATTTATTGATAGAACAGGAAATCGTATCCAGTAATACTTGAAGATAATAATAAGACAGCAACTATGGGGCGTAAAACGAAGTGATAAAATAGGGTAGTGTGGATATTGCTCCATTATCTTTGTTATTCAACAAGTTACAAGTAGAGTAGAGGATTGAGGGAATAAAACGAAGCGTTTACATTGGCTTACATTTGGTTTACGTCCGAGGGTATCTTCGGGCGTTTTCTTTTGTGGTTTGCTTTACATCGGCTTCCGAATGATCCGGAAAACCAGGGTGGGGGAGTGGTATCCAGCTGATGGGGCAACCGGTTGTGCGGCGTGGCGCGTTTTTTCGCCCTGCTTTCAAATAAAATAAATTGCAAAATACTCTATATAATAATTATTTGGTATATTTGCATAGTTTATTTAATGAATTATGGCAGAAACAAAGGTTATTTGGGTGCACTTGATTTGGGAGAAGAAGGACTATTTCTTTGGTAGTATATCGGCGATATATGATGTTTTGACCGAGGAACAGGTTGGTATAACGAAAAGCAGCTTGCTGCACGCCGGAATGCGTAACGGCAGCAGCCATCTGACAAAGCGAGCTCTTATAAAGCAATCGCGCTTAATTCGCTCTAAAAGGGGCGTTTAGGGCGGTTTTGTACTATTGTTGGATAGATGTAAGGCTGACGGCTTTTGATTGTCTTAGAATGTCTTTTTAGCGGCGTTTTAATGTCGCTGTTGTGTGTGGGTGCTGATTGCACCCTTTTTTTGTGCGTTTTTGCGCCTATTTTGATTTAGGGTTACATTTAGGGTTACATATTAGGGTTACATTTTTGACGAGTTTAGGGTTACATTTAGGGTTACATTTTTGATTTTAGGGGGGGTGAAACGGATAGGGAAATGCACTTTGCACCCTTATTTTTGGCTGTTTTTCGGGTTATAATGGTAGGAAAATGCACCGCAAAGTGGTGTTTACTCCTTATTTATATAATTGCAAAGTGCCTGAATTATAGCGTTTTCCTTGTCTTTATACCTGTTTTTGCTCGCTTTTTCGTGTGTGTGGCGCTTTTATGTATTCTCGCGTGGATATACGTGTTGAACGTGTGGTTATTTATGTTGATGCCGGCAGTAGATGACTTTCAAATGTTCTACCCGACATTGGCAATGCTGCCATTGGCTGCACCCGAAGCATTTTTTTGCTTTTCTCTTTCGAGTTGTGCTATGCGTTCCTTTAGTCGTCCAATTTCCTCCGCTTGTTGCGTAATTTGTGCAACTAATCTATCAATAACCTCGCCATGGGCGGAGATGTCCACTTGTTTTGTTGAGTTTTTTTCGTTATCTTCGTTAAGTGCTGATGGAATATTTTGAGGTGCTGTGTATGACTGAGCGCAGTTTGTTTTAAGCATCTCTCCCCTACCCATAATTAGCCATTCGGAAGATAGATTAGGATATGTGGTTAAAATTTTAACTATCATATCGCCGCCCGGTTGGCTGCATAGGTTCCTACCTTTGAAATTGCTGTCTGGCAATCCTGTAGCCTGATAAAAATCAGTCTTTTTAATGCCCTCTTTTGCTAAAAAGGTAAAAATTCTTTCTTTTATAGTTGAAATTCCCTCCATTTTATTTCTTCGGGTTGAAATTTTGTCTTATATTTGCATCGTTGTTACGGTGTAACACGCCCCAAAGATAGGGAAAAAGTAGCAGATTAGCGAATTTTAGAATTAAAAGATATGAAGGCAAAGGTGATAATAGCACAAGCGACAAATGAAACGGTTGATGCCTTGTATGAGTTGGTGAGTATGTTTCACACTCGCACATCAATTAAGGCTTATCCAAGCGTGGATAACGAGGCAGTGTTCTTTCCGGTTGATAAACACGATTTGAGTTTTGTGAAAAGTGTGCTTGAGGATAAAGCTTTCCCTTTTAGAGTTGAGAATGCAGAATAATTAATACAAGTAGAATATGGACGAGATTAAGGTGTGGAGAGTAGAGAATGCAAGGTCAAAGGTTGCCTATGTTCTTATGTCTGACGGTGTAGCTTTTAGTTTTACCCCAGAAGAAGGATTTGTTTTTACTGCTCCCGACTTTTATGTGGAGCGTTTGATACTACGCCTTAAAACCTGTTATGGCGTTTTTCACCCGGTTATTAACGAAATATAAATAAAACAACTATGACACAACAAGAATTTCAAGACCTTACAGGTCGCAAGGTAACAGCAGAGGAGTACAAGGGGATTGAACAGATGTATTACGCTGTTCCGAACATGGAGAAGGATGAGTTTTGCAAGCGTTGGCGACAGGCAGGACAGAATCCTCTAACCATTGCACTTGCAAAGCAGGCTACCGTTTTGAGTGGTATGCTTGAAGAGAGAAACAACGAGGCTGAAGATTGCCATAGCAAGATGGAGGAACTTGCGTGGTTCCTCATCGGTAAGGCTTGTGCTTACGAGGATATCGATTTCTACAAGGAGGCAATCCGGATTGTAGGACAGAAGGCTGCCATACTTCACAAAATCAAGATGGGTTATCCTCTTTGGAAGGAAGATAAAGAATATATCAGGAACAACCTAAAATAGGTGAGATATGAAACAGGAATATATAAATGCACTGCGTAAGATACGCAACTTGGCTAACCGGCTTTTTAACGAGACTGACGCGCTCATGGAGAAGATGGAGGTTGAGGGCAGAATTGACGGTGTCGAGGTTTGCGAAGACGACAGAGAGATATACAGGATTGTGGGAATGTTGCACAACGATATTGAGGAACGTTCTGCCGAGATAGAGAAGTTATGTACTGAATTAGGAATTGATTAAAAACAGAAGATATGAAGAAGCAAATTGTAATAGACACCGATTGTAGGGATTTTCTTATGGACGTGTTTAGTTGTAGCCGTATGGCTGTGTGGCGTGCTATGACATTCGAGAGCGATAGTGATAAGTCGCGCCGTATGCGCCACTTGGCATTGCAGCGTGGTGGCGAACTTGTAGGCGCTGAACTTGAAGAAGGCGATACAACTCACGAGGAAGTTGAGAAAACGATGACACAGTACTTTGGTAAGCGTGTAAAGCTGGTGTATCACAAGCCGACAGGTGATATAACGGTGTATGTAGATGGCAAGATTGAGCGCACAGCCTGCGGTGTGAAGGCTGTGCCGGCATTTGTGGAGTTTCAAAAGGATATACAACTATTGGCTGCGAGCCTATAAAATGTAATCATGGAGTATTTCGGTAAAATATTGTGTATATCGGCCAATGACCTGACTTATGATGACCGCCCTGTTATTATTGACGGGAAAGCGGATTACAGCCATAGTCGTGTGTTAGATGGTCGAGAACCCTCTACATTGCCGGCAGATATACTCGCTCCTATAATGTCTTTGCCAAACTATAAGCAGTTGAAAGCGCGTGGGCAGATAAATGTTGTGCGCCTTGGGAAGGGGCTTGGCAATTATGCCCTTGTCGAGGTTGCTACGCTGCCAGTACGCTTTAGAGAACGTATAAAGGAAAAGTACGGCGAAATGAAGGTAAATATTTTGCGTGATTGGTTTGCACAGCACTATGTGATGGACGCAAAGGCGCGTGCCTTTTATACCCGGTTCCGCTTCGATAACGGAGAGGCCTTGCCACCTGAACATATTAGTGAGTACACTACAAACGCATCTGTGTTGCAAGCTGTGATCGCGCTGTTGAATGATACAAAGATATTGCGTAAGGCTATGCAGGGCGGCAGTGTGAATTGGGGCGAAATGGCCGGGGCAATTAGTTACTATCAGGCAGAGTTCGGGCACACGCTGCCACTCAGTACAAACCGTTTCAAGGCTCGTGTAAATGAATTCAAAGAGCTGGGTTACGAATGCCTTATAAGTAAGAAGTTCCAGAACCAGAACAAACGCAAGATTACATACAGAATAGAGCGTTTGGTTTTGAGCCTTGCTGCACAGGAACAGCGACCATACGCAACAACGGTAATGGAGATGTACAACCAATTCCTTTGTGGCGAGTTGGAGGTTACAGACTTGGAAACGGGCGAAATTTACAACCCCGAAGAGTTTATAGACAAGAAGGGCAATCCGATTGTGCTGAGTGAAGGTAGCATTGCCAATATCCTTAATGACCACAAGAACAAAGCTCTGTTGTCGAAGGAACACGACAGTCGTTGGGATTTCAACAACCGTTATCGCCCGTACCATTTGCGTAAGGTTGCCAATTTTGCCGGTAGCAAAATATCGCTTGATGACCGCGATCTTCCGCGACCTATGCACAATGGGCAACGTGTCAAAGCGTACTATGCTTACGATGTCGCCAGCGGTGCAGTTGTGGGTTACGCATACAGCCGGCTCAAGACAAAAGAATTGTTCATCGACTGTATGAGGAATATGTTTCAGACACTTGACAGGAACGGGCTGTATATGCCGGCGGAGCTTGAGGTGGAGCACCACCTTGTGTCGAACTTTGCCGATGGCCTTATGAATGCCGGAACGGTGTTCCCTCTCATTCGCTGGTGTAACCCCGGTAACTCACGTGAGAAACGTGCAGAGCATTTCAACAGGACAAAGAAGTATAGCGTTGAGAAGCGCTTGCAGACCAATATAGGACGCTGGTATGCGAAGCTGGAGGCTAACCGCCCGAAGGAGGAAAAGGTATATGATGAGTTCAATGACACCTACAAGGTTAAGACATACAGTTACGAGGAATTGGTTGCCGATGATATAAGGGCCATACAGGAGTATAACTCGCAGTTGCACCCTAATCAAAAGAAGTATCCCGGTATGACACGATGGGATGTGTTCTGCCAGACACAGAACCCCGACCTTGCAGCTTGGGACAAACACGTTCTTTACAGATACATTGGCGAGTGTACGGAGACAAGTATCAGGCAGAATATGTACTGCACAGTTCAGTACCAACAGTACCGTTTGCCTTCGCCTGACGTAATTGAAAAGCTCGCACCACGCAACAATAAGGTGGTCGCTTATTATCTGCCCGACATCGACGGAAATATCAACGAGGTATATATATACCAAAACGACAAATTCATCGCAACGTGCGCCCTTTTAGAGCGGTATAACGAGGCAACAGCCGAGCAGACCGATGCAGACCATGAGGCTTATATCGAGCAGAGCAAATATGTGGCACAATTCGATAGTATGATGAAGAAGGGCAAGATACAGAAGGTTGCTGTCGTAAGCAAGAAGGAGGCGCAGGAAATTGAAGGTGTAGATGTCAAGCCGGTTGTTGTACCGGTAGTGAACGATGAAGAGGACTACTCTGACTTTATGGACATTGAAAGTATCAAAGAACGCGCTCGTGCATCAGTGTAAAAACAGTATTAAAACAGCATTATAATGGAATTAACAAACGAAATCAAAGAGAGGGTAAGGGCTGCCATTATTGCAGACCGCGAGAACTACCCAAGCGACAATCGCCACTCGGTTGCACTCGGTATCTCGGCAAGTGTTTACAACGCTATAAAGAAAGGCAACTATGACCGACAGGTGAGCGAGGCTAATTGGATTTGCATTGCACGCCGTTTAGGTGTGGTGCTTAAAAAAGAGATGGAATGGGTTGCTGCCGAAACGCCAACGTTTCTATTCATCAACGAGCAGCTTACGCTTTGCCAACAGGGAAGTATCAGCGCGATATTGTGCGATATGCCGAATATCGGCAAAACCTTTACGGCTCGTATCTACGCACAGAACCACCGCCACGCGGTATATGTGGACTGCTCCCAAGTAAAGAGCAAGCAGAAACTTATACGACACATAGCGAAGGAGTTTGGTGTGGGCAACAATGGGCGTTATAGCGATGTTTATGCCGACCTCGTAGGGTATCTGCGTGTGATTGATACACCGCTTATCATATTGGACGAGGCCGGTGATTTGCAGTATGAGGCCTTCCTTGAGTTGAAAGCTCTTTGGAATGCTACTGAAAGGTGTTGTGCTTGGTATATGATGGGCGCAGACGGCTTGAAACAGAAGATAGAACGCGCTATTGAGGGCAAGAAGGTCGGTTACACAGAGATGCTCTCCCGGTATGGCGACACTTACAGTAGGGTTACCCCCGAAGATGGCAAGGAACGCGAGAAGTTCCTGAAGGCACAGGCAATGATTGTGGCGAAGCTCAATGCACCGAAGGGTACAGATGTTCGAGGGCTTGTGAATATGTCGGGCGGTGGTTTGCGTCGAGTTTACACAGAAATAGAGAAACTTAAAAAAGAGAATTGATATGATAACAAAAATTGAAATGCAGTTTATGGAGGCTGTAAAAGGCTTGTATCGCCTATTGAGAGAGAATGCCGGACGTGGTGTTGATTGGGAACAACGACGCTATGAGATAGCGAAAGAGGTTTACCCTGTTATTGTGTCGAAATGTACGCTTAAGGAGTTGCCTGAAGCCCCGGTTACTGCTGTATTCCTTGCGAATTTACTTGTGTTGGAACTTAAAAAATTGGAGGAGATTGAAAATGAGAAGAAAAATAAAGATTGAGGATAACGGACAGGATGTCCTTTGGTTTATAACCGACGAAAATGACAAGGTGGTCGATGCAGGGCCGTTCCAAAGGAATGTTTGGATTGGGGCTTATATGCCCTCGGATATGTTGAAAGTGGGTGAACCTTGCCCGATACATAATCCACCGGTGATAAACTTCGGGTATCTGAAACATAAAGTAGAATCAATAACAAAACTGCAATGAAACTGAAAAGAGCTTACAGCCCTGTTGAGATACAGAATATGAATATCCCCTCTTTTGACTTTACAGGTGATTGGGAGGCTTCATTAGGGCGACCTGCAAAAACGGGTACTTGGATTATATGGGGACAGCCGGGTAACGGCAAGAGCTCTTTCGCTATGCAGCTTGTGAAATATCTGTGCAGGTTTGATAGGGTTATTTACGATAGTCTTGAAGAGAGTACAGGCAAGTCGTTGCAGATGTCGCTGAACAGGCACAATATGGAAGAAGTGAACCACAAACTATTGATATTGGACCGCGAGCCTATGGCGGAACTTAGTGAGAGGTTGAGCCGGAAACGCAGCCCCGGTATAGTGATAATTGACAGTTTCCAATACTCAGGCTTGACATACCAAGGCTATAAGGAACTGAAAGAGAAACACTCGAATAAGCTGCTAATCTTTATAAGCCACGCCGAAGGGGTACGCCCCGAAGGTCGTATTGCGAAAAAGATTGAATACGATGCTGATGTGAAGATTTTTGTGCAGGGTTTTAAGGCTGTATGTAAAAGTAGATTTATGGAAAAACCGGGTGTCCCTTTCACTATTTGGGAAGAGGGCGCTGCTAAATGTTGGATTGGCGATGGGATTACTTGATTATTGTGCAGGCAAGGAGGTTTTCCAACTTCTGGTTAAGGATTTTGATACTCGCTCGGTGGTCGATGAGTGGGTTGCACGACGGATTGAAACCGACTTGCGTATTCGTAAGGCAAAGACACGAGGCTTTCGAGTGGTAGAGACAACAGATGTGTTATTTGCGAACTATGTTCGGACACACTTTAAGGATTGTAAAGTAAACATTAAAAAGATTGGGTAAAATGGTAATTTTAGAAATGAATGAAAACGGTCACAAATGGGAGAAGCAAAACCTTGTGACATTAACATCAAGCAAAGGTGGCTATGATTTATATGTTTGCGCGAACTGTGGCATAAAAGGTAAATCATACACACCCGGATTTATTGAGATTGCAGAGAGGTATCGTAATAAGGCTATGGGGTGCCCTAATTGCGAACGTACAAAAGTGGTGCGAGTAACAAAATGCGTTGCTGTAGGTAAGGAGTTTGAGGCTCTTGTACCCGGCAGTCTGCATACTGTTGTACCCCCACCTCCCGGACAAAACAATAAACGTGGGGAGTGGGTTATGGGTGCCACAGAACCGGTGCTGTTGCTCTTTAGGGAATTTACTTACGTTGATTAATGAGATATGCGTAAAATGCGAATTCTCCATTTAGTTCTGAAACGGCGCTGGTACGAAATGATTGAGCGTGGGGAAAAGACCGAGGAGTATCGCGAGATAAAACCATATTGGACAAAGCGAATAGGTCTCTATGATGCTGTAAAATTTTCCTACGGATATACAAAACGTACTATGATGTTTGAGTGTAAAACTATCTCGGTAGGTAAAGGTCGTAAGGAATGGGGAGCACCCGACACCGATGTCTATATAATCAAATTGGGAAAGAGAATTAAATAACAAACTAAAAACGAATGATTATGGCTGAACTGAAATATGGCGTATGCCAAAATTGCGGTTGCACAGATAACAACCCTTGTTATAATCCGAGTGCCGGGTACTGTTGGTGGGTAGATGACACTCATACATTGTGCAGCCATTGTGCAGAACCGACCATTGCGAATGATCCGGAAACTGTACATTGTGTCAATAGTGATAATCCGGAAATAACTCGTATATGTGAGCATTGCGGTGAGGAGTTTGTGCTTAATGAGTTTAATATGAATGCTCCATACGCAATGTGCGATGAGTGTTATGATAACTACCTAATTGAGAATGATTGATTATGGCATACCTTGACCATACAAGACCGTACAACGGCAAACCATTGGAATATACATTGTGCCTTACTGTTGATGAATGCAAATTACTATTACCGGCAATAAAAACGGCCTTAAAAAAGCAACAGAAGTTATACAAGGCGACAATACGACAACAAATGGATGCAGAAACCGCCTTAGAACATCTTGAAGAAGTAGTAGAAAAAGTAGAGGTACTAGTAAATATGTTTGAAAAATGAGTCAGCAGATAACAAACTTTGCCCGGTTTTATGCAACATTCAACCGCTTGGAGTACCGGGGCGATAAAGAGGAACTGAAGCAGCTGATGGTGCTTCGCTTTACAAAAGACAGGACGTCCAGCCTCCGCGAAATGACACAGTCCGAATATATGGAGCTCTGTAATGCTATTGAGCAGATGGCCGGTACTGCATTACACGAACAATATGTGAAACTGAAAAAGAAGAAACGAAGCGCAGTGTTGCACCAGATGCAGATATATGGAGTGGACACAACGAGCTGGGAGATTGTAGATAGGTTCTGCCTGAACCCTCGTATAGCCGGGAAGCAGTTTCGCTACCTTGAAATAGAAGAATTGGAACAGTTATACAAGAAACTAAAAATGATGATTAAAAAACACAATGAACAGTAACTTTTAATTTTTGAGATTATGGACATTAAAGAATTGACAAAAGGATTGAGCGCCGAGGAGCGCAAGGCTTTGATGGAAGAGTTAAGCAAGGCAGAACAACAGGAGCAAGTAGATCGTCGCGAGGCATACGAGAAGATGCGAGGCGATTTTATTGCAGATGTGAAAAGTAAGGTCGTTGAGCTTGCCGATGTGACAAAGGCATTTCGTAATTGGCTTGATGGCGAAGCGAAGGAGTTTTACAACATTATGCGTGAGTATGGCCATTTACGTAATGATGGACAGTTGGGCTTTTCAATTTGTGAGGGTAATTTCAAACTTGAGGTAAAGAGCAACAAGGTAAAGAGTTTTGATGAGCGTGCCAATGTCGCAGCTGACCGATTGATGGAGTATCTTAACAGATTTATCAGTGGCTCGACGAAGGGAGTGGACGATCCGATGTATCAGCTGGCTATGTCTTTGCTTGAACGCAATAGACAGGGAGATTTTGATTACAAAAGCATCAGTAAGCTGTATGAGTTGGAGGAGAAATTTGATGGTGAGTATAAGGCCATTATGGATTTGTTCCGCGAGAGCAATGTTGTTCAGCGGACAGCTATCAATTATTACTTCCATTTACGCGATGACAAAAATGTATGGCATCGTATAGAGCCAAGTTTCTGCCGTATGTAAACGGAATTGTTACGCTGTAACTGTAAGCCCTTGTATTATAATAAAATGCAAGGGCTTTTTGTTATAAGTTTGTTGAAAATGAGTATTTTTGCAGAAAATCGTATATATGCCTCGAGGACGCGATAAGGAATTGATAAAACGCAGAGATGAAGCGTTGTGCCGTCGCTATTATTATTGGACAGAAAAACAGCGGCTCCGTTTCGATGATGCTTTGAAAGTGTTGTCGAAAGAGGAGTTTTTTATATCCGAAGAGCGCATATTGGCTATAATTCGCCGTAAGTGCAAAGAACTCGACGATATTGCACTTTCTATTCCGGCACGCATAAAGAAGCCGAGATTAACTCTCAAGCAGCTTGAACTGTTCAGTGATGAAGCAGGCGAGAGCATCTCGGCACTCCGTAAGAAGGTCTAATCTATATCCTCGTGGATGTCGAATTGATACATCTGTTCATAAACCTTGATATTGCCCGGTAAAGTATAATCGCGTGATTTAATACGTGACAAGGGACTGACACCCTTGCATAACTCTTCGCATTGCAGAGCTCTGAATATTCGCTTCGCAAACTGTTGGCGCTCGATGATGCTGTCCTCTTGTGTGGAACCTATATGGGTGTCGTCGTAACAATCGATGGCAAGACGTACAACTACGCTGCCATCTCCCTTTTGAGCTCCGGAATAACCGAGGTCTTTCCAACTTATTTCGGTGTTTCCGACAAGTACGCATGGGAATGTAACGGGGTATGTATCTTCGTTTGTTTCGAGCTGCCCGGTATCTTCATCTACATACGACAGTTCCGGTATCTCTTCTTTGATGTGTCGCAACATCTTTAATAAAAGTTCTTCCATAGGATTGTGGTTATAGGTTGTTAAACATTTGGGCTATTTGATTGACAGCAGCCTGTTCTATGGCTTCGTGTATTTCGGGTGCGTTATTCAAGAACATTCGCTGTGGAATTTTAATAGTGATGTCGAGTTTCTTTTTCTTTGTAATGGCAAGGGCTTTCCTTACATTGAACTCGTTTTTATCCTTGCCTTTGGTCTTGTGGTACATAGCCCAAGCGAAACGTCGCATTTTAGGCGTTACTGTCGGGTGTATATTTATCGTGCCACCAAAGTTGTGTATGCCGGCATACGGCAGGTCGGTGAAAACTCGCACCCTTGCGTCGCCTGTGGTGTAGCGGATAGACTTCATAAGCACTTTGCGTTCTGATAACAAAGGTCCGTGGCTGTTGGCTGCTTTTCTGGTGTTTACCATTTGTCGCTTTGTTTTTGGCCAAGGGTGCACAGTTCCGCCTGTAAGATGGCCGCCTCTGCGGAAGTTGTCCTGGAAGTGGGCTTGTGCAATTTCGCCTGCCATTCTTGGCCACTTGTTGCGTCGATAGTCGTCTAATTCTTTTCGCTTTTGCTCAAAAAAACGGCTTAATTCTTCGGGTTTCATAAAAAAGTATTTATATTTGCATCACAAAGTCGCCGCGTAGCGCGAGAGATCAAGCTTGGGACTTTGTGTAATTGCGAGGTAGTTCACTACTTCGCAATTTTCGTTATTAGTTCAATTATAGCATCCTTTACCTTGTTCTTTTCGCCGATATTGAAAATGTCTGTAGTAAATGCGGTTGCTTTACCCTTGTAAACGATATAGCATTTTTTGATTATACCCTCTGAAAAATCGGCGTGTCTTCCGTAAATATCATTAGCGATATTGAGCATGCTGATTTTTTTCTCCCCATAATGCATATCAAGGTCAAGAACGACACATTCACAACCTTGCTCTATAGCTGATCTAAAAGCGTTTTTTACTCCGTTCTTACCCATAATACCCTTTCTGTCACCGACAAGCCCGTCAATTCGATATTCAGGATTCTTGTGTCCAGGCATATTGCATTCGCGGTAGTCGGGGCGAATTACAACCTTTGCGTCCTCGAAAGAGTCAAGTATGGCGCGTGCGGCACGCACGTTGTCTGCCAGGTCTTTGTCGTCGGCTATAAAACTGACTGTAAGGCGACCTTTGGAGGGCTTGTCGGTATAGTATTCGTTCTGCTCGTAATGTTCCAACAGACGGGCTTTTACGGCCTCGTCGGCATTATCTCCTGCATTGGCTATATACGGGTGGGTGTTGGAAAAGAGTTTTGCGTCTTTCCCGGGGTTATTCTCAAGCCCTGGGTGTGGTTTCTCTTCGTCGGCATTCGGTGGCAGTTCTGTTACCGGCTCGGTTGTGGCACGCAAGTCGCATTTGCAATTCCAACGGTCTCCTGGACGGTGCTGGTTCCAGAACTCGTCGTTCACAGGGCGGACTATGTTCCAAAACGGCAAATGGTCTTTGCCTGGTGTCGGGCTTGTTGATGGCAACCATTTGAGGTTGGGGAATATGTCCTGGTTCTCGATGAACCGTCGCCAGTCGGCTGCTTGCTGAGCTCTGAGAACTGCGGTGTTGTATTCTGTGTTCAACCATTTGCGGCACTGATGATCTGCGATAGGTAGAACATCCTTATACCACTGTTCGAATGGCTTTAGATTGCCGTCCTCGTCGCGCAGTTTGCTGACCATATCGCTTTGCATACGGTGGACCTTGAACGCTGAGAAGACTCCGTTGTTGTATCTTAATGCCTGGTAGAACTTGTATTCAGGGTCTATGCCTAAAGTGATATCCTTATCTGCGTTGCCGGGGAACGCCTTATCGACAGCTTGATTGTACGAGCTTCGTACATAATCGAATAGTTCCTGCTGAACATCGGTAAGGGCGTGCTTGCGCTGCTTGTAGAACTTGTCGAGGCATCGACGCATAAAAGCTTCATCGAAAGTGAAAGAGGCTTCAGGTGTGTCGTCGGCATTATAATAAAGGCGGTTTACTACCAGTCTAAAGCTGCCCCGTCGTCCTTCGGGGCGAACCCGAAAAAACGCATAAACCAATCTTTGAAGGTGCGCTTTTTCTCTTGTTGTTTCTGTTGTTTGTCGTTGTACTCCTCCTCGTCCTCTTCCTGTTTGTTTGCGACAGGCGCGGACGCGATGGATTCAGCCATAGCCTGGTGTTCCTTTTTCAGTTGCTCATAGTTCTTGGGCTTGTCGATACCGAACTCCTCATACAGATAGTCGTCATCGACGGGCAGGTTGAATGTGTTGCGCAGCTGAGTCAGGATTGACATCTTTGTGTTGGCGTCCACCTCTTTTGGTTCCGGAAAACAAAATTCTCCTCCTGTTGTGTCAATGCCCATTGCGGCAAAAATCTCCGTCATATCGTAGTTGAGTACATTCAGTACATAACGACGATCTGACTTTGCTACTTGGTCCTCGACTTTTTTGTGTACAGTTCCCAATGCCTGTGTGCCGTTCTCGGAGGACTCTGTTGTCAATGTGTTGCCGAGTATGAGCTTTGAGATCTCATTGTTGCAGCGTTCGCACAGTCTCTCGTAAACATCAGCGCTGCCTGTCTTGTTACCGGCTTCGCGTAGTTGCAGTTCGGTGTCCTTTGAGTGTACGAATACGGCGAGACTGCCGGCATTGGCGGCATCGTTGATTGCGCGTTGGCGTGCATCGTCATCGTTGGTGTCATATATGTACTCCTGTATGGGCATACCGAACACCTCGGAGAACTGTGCCCAATCTGCTGTTGTGTTTCGTTTGTATATAACCCAAGGAGCTGCTTTGGCAAGCAGGCCAAGCTCGTCCTCTGAACCAACGAAAAGCAGGTCGGGGTACTCATCCCAGGAGGTGCCTGTAATGTCCGTCTGGTGGCGCAGTATAATACGACGCACAGGGTCGGCGTGTTTGCGCGGAATGAGGTCGTAGTTTACCCACTCCCCATTCTTGTAGAATTGGCACAGTGTAAAGCCCCAAAACTTTGCGTCCAGAATATCGGCAATAAGGCTGCTGAACCAAGGCGATGCAATCTGCTCGTTTACCTTGTCATCGGGTTTGCCGTTCTTTCGGAATTCAATTTCAGAACAAAGCACCGCGTTCTTTCGCTTTTCGATAACACAGGTGAGGTGCGTATCCATCAGGATGTCGCTGTACAGGTCAAACAGTTTGTAACGGCGGGTATAATCGACATTCTCGGCAGATTTTACGGCTGATGTGTAGTCTGATATATCAATGCCAAATCGTTTGGGCTGAGTCAGTACAATTGTATTGGGTTGTTTTTGTCCCGGGCGCGGGGTGTGACCTCCTACTGTTATCTGCCCGGCTTTCTTTTTTCTCTTGCTCATATCAGAAATGGTTTACTCGTTTGCGATTACTCTTTACGAGGAATGTTGAGTTTGCGGCCCGTTCCTCCTCGGGCAATAAGGGTGCACCGTCTATGGATATTTTCTCGTTTGCCACCTGGTGCATCCATTCAACGGCTCGTTCGTAACGGTCTTTGCGTACTTGAGATAACTTTTGCGGGTTGTGGATGCAGAAGATGTGATATACGGCGATATCGACAACCATCATCAGCACAAGCTGATTTCGGGCATCTCCTGTTGCCGAGAATATACTGTCGCAGTCGTATCGTTTGGATAGATAGCAACGCATTTCGGCAATAGCTCTATCCTCGCAAATCTCCACTATGCCTATGTCTTCGCGTACCAGAGCATCCAATATCTCTCGATGGATGCTTGCGTCATAGTCGGTTAGTTCTACAAATTGACTCATAATATTGGGGTTAAGGTTATAGTCTATGTTTGTTCTTGCTCCTCTGGCTTCGGCGTGATTGTGTCGTTGCCGGTTCACTGTTCCGTAGTGTCTTGTCAATAATACGGTTGCCACCCTCAACTGCATCAGGACCATCGGCAGGGTATTTGAGTGTGAGGGTAAAGAGTTTGAATTGATCCTCGAGCTCTTTCATATGCGGGTTGTCCTTTTCGGCCTCATTGAGGATGAGATTACCGTCGCGGTTCATCGGTTCAAGGTTGGCCTCGATACGGGTTGCCTTCTCGGTTTTCTTTTCCTCGTCGCCACGAATGTAGAGTGATACATTGCGCTCTTTACGAACCTTTGCCACAAGAGGTTTGAATACCTGCTGAAAAAAAGGATCCTGCAACTTGTTATTCTCCATGTAGCAATAGACATTGGTTTTGCCACCGACAAAATCAAGCAGCTTGACATACCAGTCTATGAACTCGGAGTTCAACGCTTTATCCAGGAATGTTTTTATTACATACAGTTTGCCGTTCAACTTTCCGAGCAGACTGACTGTCTTGAACGATTTGCCTTTTTTGCTTTTGCCTTCACCTGGTGCGGGGTCCCCGTATGCTACAAGAAACTTAAACTTTGACAGAGGGGGTACCTTGCCGTATGTGATAGTTGTAAATATTTCGCCCTCTGATATCGGGTTATTGTAATACTCGCCCTGTACGGTCTTTTTGCTGATTTTTGAGAGAGTGCGGTCTATATCCTCCTCGCTGTTCTTTTCGGGCCACGATGATACTCCGTTCTTGTCGCGAATGTTCACAATGTCCCAATGGTCGGCCATTTCGCCTGCGCGTTTTACACAGCAATCCTTTGCTATAAGGTTTCCGCAAAAGATGATAAGGGTCGGTTCTGAAACAGAACGAGTAGGATACAATGCTTTTTCCCACCATTCCCAACGCTTGTTGATGATATCGGGGTTCTTGCAATCCTCGTCGGTATCGAAGTCATCGACGAGCAAGATATCGGGACGTATGGCCTCGTTACGAGAACCACGAGGAGACTGTCCCGCACCGATGGCGCGGAACGCTGCACCCCCTTTGGTTATGAACTCGTCGGCGGTCCAATTGCCAAGAGATTGTTGCTTGCCGTAATAGGCAATTATGCGCTGGTTTGCTTCGAAGTTTACACGATAGGGGTCCAACAGACGAACGGCATTGTCCTTGCTGTTGGAGGTGATGATGATATTCTTCTTTCTGCCTGTTAGTACAAGGTATGACACGATGAACATTGTAATGGTTGATTTTGCCAGCTCTCGCGACCAGGACAAAACTTCGAACCATTCATCGTTTGCCAAGATACGCTTAATGGCTCTTTTCTGGAATGGTGCGAATTCATACTTTGCATATCCAGGATAGAAAAACTTAATCCACTCTATGGGATGAGCTTCGAGCCATAGGCGATGCTTCTCGCGTTCGGCGTGTGTCATATTTTTATCGACAGGCGTCGAGCGTGCAATCTCCTCTTTGTATTTCTCCCAATCGTTAAGGGCTTGTTTGTCTATTTGTTTCATAGCAGTGATTTAATGAAAGAGTCTGCTGTAGTTGTTAGTTGTTTTGCTTTCTCAAGGTCGTATGCCTTGACGAATTCTATCAGGCGTGTAAGCACGCTGATGACATCTGCAATACCGACATCGGTCTCCATATTCTTTATGGCTGCCGAAAGCTTGCCGAGAATGTCAGCCTCCTTGCTTGTCGGGTATCGTTCGCCCTCTGGCTTTTCTGAGATGGCGCGATTTATCTCTGCGACCTGCCTGTACAAGCTGCGTACCTGTTCCTCGCGGGTAAGGGTTATTCCGACCTTGTGCTCCTCCCATTTGCCAGCGTTGATCCATTTGTTTACTGTCACGCGCGAAACACCTACCTTGTCGGCAATTTCCTGTTGTGTAAGGTTTTCTTTCAGGAATAGCGTCTTTGCCCATTCCTTCTTTTGGGTATTGGTTAATTCTGCCATTTTGACCTCCTTTTTTATTGCAAAATTCGCTGTAAAAATGGTAATAAAAAAAGCAGTTCCGCATCATAACGTTTTAAGACGGCATCATAACGCTGTAAAGTTTTATGATAAAATGGCGATTTGTTCAGCAATAAAAAAGAGCTCAATTTTGCATTGACAACAGCAAAAATGACAAGCGGAATGAGTAAGTATTTTAATATGAAAATTGACGGGCGATCCTGTACGATTTATCTGTATGGAGACATTGGAGACTGCTACGATGTACGTAGCGGTGATATAGCCCGTGAGCTCGCGGAGGCCGAGGCGAATTGCGAGAGAATAGATGTGCGCATTAACAGTAATGGCGGCGATGTATTTTCCGGAATAGCCATTTTTAATCTGTTGAGGAATAGCAGAGCTGATATACATATCTATATAGATGGTGTTGCTGCAAGTATGGCAAGTGTGATTGCCCTGTGCGGTAAACCTGTCGAGATGAGCAAGTATGCCAGGTTGATGCTGCATAGTGTCTCGGGAGGTTGCTATGGCAACAAGAAAGAGATGCAGAGGTGTATCAGTGAGATTGAAAGTTTGGAGGACACATTGAGCCAAATGTATTCCGTAAGATTGGGCGTAGCCAAGGAGGAGATTAAGGCTCTGTATTTCGACAATGAAGATCATTGGCTGACTGCTGACGAGGCTTTGAATTTGGGATTTATTGATGCGATATACGATGCAGACCCTGTTCCGGTGGACAGTACCCCTGAACAGATATACACAATATTCAATAACCGGCTTGAAAAGCCACAAAAATTTAATCAAATGAATTTAGACGAATTGAAAAAGCGACCTTGCTTCAAGGATTGCGCTACCGATGATGATGCCTACAAGGTAATCGGTAACTTGGAAACAGAAGCCGGCAAAGTGTCCGGGTTGGAGAAAGAGAATGCTCAGCTCAAAGATGAGATTAAGGCTTACAAGGATAAGGCCGAGGCAGATGCTGCCAATGAGAGAAAGGCTCTCCTTGATGCAGCAGAGGAGGACGGCCGTATTGATGCCGGCACTCGTTCCATCTATGAGAATATGCTGAAGGAACACCCAGAGGATGGCAAGAAAGCTCTTAAAGCTCTTGCTCCCAAACGCAAGGTGTTGAATGACCTTAAGGTTACTCCCGGCAATGAGAGTCCTTGGGAGATGCGTCAGCGTCAAATCAGAGAAAATAGAAACAACCGTAAATAAATTGTGAGATTATGGCAATAGTAGTTAAAAACACGAATTACAATGGCGAGGTTCTTGAGCGCATTTTGACCCTCGCGTCCACGGGTAACGAACTCGTGGATAAGGGATTGATTATGGTCATCCCCGGTGTAGAAAAGAAGATCAGTTTGCCGCGTATCAAGACCGGCAAGATGTTGCAGAAACGTAAGGAGGATCCTGCCAAGACTGACAGCAAGGGCGACTTCAACTATGACGAGAAGTCTCTCGACCCAGAGGACTTTATGGCATTTACCATGTTCAATCCTCGTACGTTTGAGCATGTATGGCGCAAGTGGCAGCCTAAGGGTAACCTTGTTTTTGCCGAGCTTCCCCCTGAAGGCCAGAACGCATTGCTTGAAGAGTTGTCAAAGCGGGTGCAGTTCGAGTTGGGCTGGCACTATGTGAATGGTGAGTTCGTAAAGGACGGTACCGATGAGCAGCTTATGAACGGTATTCTTACACAGGCTGCCAAGGATACTGATTGCATTGTCGTACAGAGTACAGAAACCACAATGATTGGTAAACTTAAGGCTGTGCGCAAGGCTATTCCAAATGCGGTGCGCAACAATCCTAACTTGTGCATCATTATGAGCATCGCAGACTTTGACAAGTATGACGATGAACTTACAGAGCGCGAGAATAAGAATGCTTCGGAAACGGAGGTGAACCGCAAGCGTTACAAGGGTATTCCTATTGAGACCATCGCGGATTGGCCTGAGGACGTGATTGTCGCAACCCTCTGTTCGCCCAGTGCAGACGGCAACCTTTTCGCTGCTGTGAACTTGCAGGATGACGAGGATGTAATCCAGATCGACAAGTGGTCTAACGCGAGTGAGCTTTACTTCTTCAAGTTGTTGATGAAGGCTGACACCAACATCGCATTTGGCGAGGAGTTCATTGTGCTTGATACACGTGAGAACCCCAAGTTTGTTGTTGCGGGTTAAGGCTATTTTTACTAACCAATAAACAAGAAGGACATGAAAAAGGATAAACAGACTACAGTAGAAGTTGTCACTGCGGCAACTGAAGGAACTGCTCCCGTGGCAACAGTTGAAACAGCTCCTGATGCGACCATCGAAAACGGTGCAGCCGAGGCCGAAGCACCAGAGGCCGTGGAGGAGGCTCAAGAGCCTGTAAAGGTTGTTGTAAAGCGACTTTTCCGCGACAAGTTTACTCCTACCATCTATTACAAGGTTGGGCAGGAGGTGGCATTTGACGCGGAACGTGCCGAGAACCTTGTTTCTCGCGGATTGGTCGAATATGCTAAAACCGTAGAGTAATGGCTAAACTTAAGTATTTAGTTCTACATTGTACCGCCACGCCGGAAGGCCGTGAAGTATCTTCAGACGACATACGAGCATGGCACACTACCCCGGTGAGTAAGGGTGGCCGTGGATGGAGTCAGGTAGGCTATACAGACCTGATACATCTGAATGGCGAGGTCGAGCGCCTTGTCGATAACAACGAAGATGCGAATGTCGACCATTGGGAAATAACCAATGGGGCCAAAGGTTACAATTCAATCAGCAGGCACGTTGTGTATGTCGGCGGTGTGGTTGCAGACGGCAAAACAACGAAAGACACTCGTACTAAGGCGCAGAAGGCTGCAATGGAGGCTTATGTGAAGGAATTCCATAAAAAGCACCCGAATGTTCGTATCATTGGACACAATGAGGTCGCGGCTAAGGATTGCCCGTCGTTCGATGTTCAGGTCTGGCTTAAGGAAATAGGTATAAACCAATAAAACGAGTGGATATGGAGTTCAGCGAAATACTCAATTACATACTGGGCGGCGGGGTGTTGGCACTTCTTATCGGTGTGTTGACGCTCAAGGCGACGGTCCGCGAGGCGAATGCCAAGGCGGAACAGGCGAAGGCTGAAGCGGAGAGGGCAAAGGCTGAAGCTGAGTCAGTGCGTATTGACAACGCTGAACACGCCACCCGTATATTGATAGAAAACATTGTAGAACCTTTAAGAGCTGAGTTGCATGAAACCAGAACAGAATTGCATGAAACTAAAGAGGAACTTCGCGGTACCAAAAAGGAACTCGGTGCAACCAAACGAGAGATGGCGAGGGTTCGAAAGGCTATCGGTGGTGCTAACAACTGTAAGCATTCTGATAACTGCCCTGTTCTTTTCAAGCTGCGCGACCTCTCGAAAGATGGAGCTTATGAAACAGGAGACCTTTTCGCAGAGCATCGCGGACAGCACTGTATCCGTAGTGATACAGAGAACGGTGGAAAAAATTCCAATGTCGGAAGTGAAGTTGGAGATCCCGACGGAAAACCTCCTTAAACTTCCCGAAAAGGCAGAATACAGAATGAAAAAAGGCCAGGCGAGTGCGACTGTAAAAATTAGAAATGACACAGTTTACATAGACGCTGCTTGTGATAGCTTGCAGATTATGTGCGAATATTACGAAAGCAAATACAACCTGTACAAAAATGGGTACGATGAATTACGTAGCATGCAGGTTGATACGAGCGAAAAGCGTTCGAACCCCATTAAAACGGTGTTCATATCATTCTTTGTCGGTGTTGTCATCGGCATATTACTAACAATCATTGTAAAACTCAAATTCAGAATACTATGAAGAAGTTTATTTATGGAATTGCTGCCGTGAAATTCAAGGATATGATTCTTGGCTATATAGAGAAGGGGTCATTCGATTGGGGCGGACAGAAGGGCGAGAGTATAGATGTGGATGCAGAACAGGTTTCTGGTGCTTCTGTCTTTACGCTTGTCACAAAGAACGGTACCATCAGCCCAACATTCAACATCATCCAGCTGGATTATGCCAACCTTAAGGCTTGTCTCGGTGGTACTTTGGTCGGTTCGGAGAGTGAACCTACAGGTTGGAAAGCACCTTCGGAACTTGTCGAACTTCGCGGTGAGTTCAATATTGACTTTGTCAGCGGTCAGACAATTACAATTCCCAACGCATTGTTGATGTCTAACCTTGGTGGCAAATTGACTTTGACCGAGGTGTCGAAGCTGGAGTGTCAGCTTAAGATCAATGCGCCAGAGGATGGCGGTTCTCCTTACGAAATCAACGATACCGAGGAGGGGTAACGTATGGATGATAAAGTCATAAAGCAGATACAGCGAGAGGGGGCTGATGCCTTGTTGGATATAGGCATATCGGTTCCATTGAAGCCGTTTCGCTTACCCTTCAAGAAGTCCCCAGTGGTTCTGCGCGTGACTATGAAAAGACCTTGTTTGTCCGGGCAGATATTGATTGCCCGGACATACTTGTCTATGGGGGTTACCAGCGAAGAGATGTGGAACTTCGATAAAGAGCAGGAAATGAAGTTCATTGCAGAACAAGGAAGCAAGATAAGCCTCATTATTGCATACGCTGTATGTAGAGGTTGGAAGCGCCCATTTGTCAAAATAATGTCGTGGTTCATACGCAACTTTATGGAGCACGATTATTTGATAGGCGTAATGAAACGCTACATAGAGCTAATGGGTACAGACCCTTTTACACCTATTATCAAATCAGCAGAGATGACGAATCCGATGAAGCTGAGAATGAGCCAAAAGAAGAAGGGGAGTTAAAGACGCATTACGAAGGGTCCCATAGCCCCTTTGGGTTTGTATGGCAGATAGCAAGTAGCACAGGTTGGAGTGTCGATTACATACTAAATGGTGTCAATTATCAAACATTGATAATGATGCTTTCAGACGCACCCCGATATGTAAAGAAGAAACGACATACCGACGACAATCTGTCCGCAGAAGATGAAGCAAACAATATTGTAGGATTTTTTCAAAGTAAACTGAAATAATGAAACCGGTAGAAGTTGAGTTTTTGATGGTTGATAAGTTGAGCTCAGGGCTCGCAAAAGGCGAACGCAAAATTGACGAGTTTGGTAGAAAAACCAAGAACGCCAATCGCAATATGGACGAGCTCAATCAGACAACAAGCAAGGTGAGCAAGACGGTGGCAAAATTGGCATCAGCCTTTGCTATGAAAGAACTTGTCGCCAATATACTTAAAGTGCGTGGACAGTTCCAACAGTTGGAGGTGTCATTTACCACTATGCTTGGTAGCGCTGAACGTGCTGATGCACTTCTTAACCAATTGGCAAAAACTGCAGCTACTACCCCTTTTGGATTGGAAGAAGTTGGCCAAGGTGCAAAGCAGTTGTTGGCTTACGGTGTGGAGGCAGAAAAGATAAATGAAACGCTTATCCAGCTCGGCGACATTGCTGCAGGACTATCAATTCCATTGAATGACCTTGTTTATCTCTATGGAACCACATTAGCGCAGGGTCAATTGTACACTCAAGACCTCAACCAGTTTACCAATCGCGGTATCCCTATGATTGCAGAACTCGCTAAACAGTTTGGTGTGGCTGAGAGTGAGGTTAAAGGCCTTGTTGAAGCCGGCAAGGTAGGTTTCCCTGAGGTGCAGAAGGTAATAGAAAGTCTGACCGGGGAAGGTGGAAAGTTCGGAGGACTGATGGAAGCACAGTCTAAAACAATTACGGGACAGATAAGTAATCTTGAGGATGCCATAGCTGGGATGATGAACGAGATTGGTCAGCAACAGGAAGGTATTATCAATACAGTTCTCTCAAACATAACTTATGTCGTTGAAAATTATGAGCGCTTTGGCCGCATTTTGTTAGGACTTGTAGGTACATATGGAGTTTACAAAACGGCAGTGATGGCTGTTACGGCAGCCAAAGGATGGGCTACAGCTGCGGAGGCCTTGCATTATAATTGGCTCCTATTGGTTGAAAAGGCACAAAAGATGCTCAATGCAACAATGCTTGCCAATCCGTATGTTCTTGTGGCAACAGCTTTGGCAGGTGTCGCGGTAGCACTAATATCTGTAAAGACAGAGGCTGAAAGACTGCAAGAGGCTGAGGAAAAGTATGAACAAGAGTTGCAAAAACTAATTGAGGCAGAACAAGAACATAAACGTCGACTGGAAGAACTTTGTTCTGTCGCTGGTGACGAGGCTGTTGCAACTGCTACTCGTGTTGAAGCACTCAATTTACTTGAGCAGAAATATCCCGAAATATTTGCTAAATATGATACAGAATATGAAAAGCTGAAGAATATAAAGGGGATTAAAGAGGAAATTGCAGGGCTTGAAGCGAGCAGGTCAATTACAAGGGCAGAGAATGAGTTGGCACAAGTAGAAAAACGAATAAGAGAATTAGAGGGTAAGGTTGGACGTAAAGAACTGATACAAGTAGAAGTTGAACCTGGTAAATATATTGTATCGGAACAGACTGTTGGCGGTCGTTCTGATGCAGAAGATATGGAACTTAAAAACCTTCGAAATCGTCGTACTGTACTTAAGGCTGATGTGCGTAAGAATGAAGTAAATAAATATTTTGAGAACTTAACAGAGATTGGCGATAAAACTATATCGTATTTAATCAAGCAGAGAACCGATCTCCTTGCGCTAATGAAAATGAAAGGGGTGAGCAGAGGAGAGATTGTTAATGGTGATGATAAACTTAAAGGAACATTTACAAAGGACGAACTTCAATATCAACTTAATAAACTTCGTTCAGAACAGAACCGTCGTAATCTTCCGACCGAGTCAAGCTCGGATTGGGTCTCCAGTGCCAAGAAAAAATATGACGAAGCATTAAAAGCTTATAATGAATTTCTCCAAAATGAGACGAATGACATAACACAAGAGGAATTTGAAAAGAAGGCTAAAGAACTTAAAGATGCTGTCTCTTTGGCAAAGAAAGAGTATCAAAAAGTACAGACCGAAACAGATAAAGATGGCGAAAAGGCAAAAAAGGAAGCCGAACGCAAAATTAAACTCAAGGGAGAATTGGGCGAGGAACTTGTGAAGTTACAAGAAGAGAACGATGAAGCCGAGGTCAAAACTATGCGGGATGGCTTTGAAAAGAAACTCCGCGAAATTGAGAATGAGTATACAGCACGCATAAACGAGATAAACAGCCTTGAAGCTAAATGGAAACGAGAAAATGAGGACGCTGGTGTTGCTACCGGTGAGAATGGTCTAACCGAGGAGCAGGTCAATGCATTGCAAGCAGCTCGCGATTTAGCAGAAAAGAATCGAGTAAAAGCGGCAAAAGAGGTAGCACGCGAAAATCAAAAGGAGGAGACGGCTGCGATGGTTGAATACCTCAAGCAGTATGGTTCTTTTCAGCAACAGAAACTTGCCATTGCGGAGGAGTATGCTGCTCTTATCGCTGATGTGGATGCTTCGGCAGTAAGTGAGAGTACGAAACAGTGGCAAAAGGCAAAATTACTCAAGGAACAGAAGCAGAGAGAATCGTCCCTCTCTTTTGAGAATATAAGCCGAGGTATAGATTGGAATGCGTTGTTTAGTGGCATAGGCAATCTTACACAGGAGATGCTTGTTCCTATGATGGAACAGTTGCAAGCCTATGTGAAGACTGATGAGTATGCAACTGCTGATGCGCAGACCCAACAGGAGGTTACTGCTCTTATACAGGAACTGCGTCAATATGTCGGTACCGACCAAAGTGTAACCTGGAAAGACCTTGACCAGGCGATAAAGGATTTTACTCAGTCTGTGGCAGCCTATGATAACGCGAAGAAGGCGGAGGATAGTGCTGTTGCAGCTCGTGAGGCTGGTAGGCAGAAACTCGCTTCCGGCGAGATAAGCGCAGAAGAGTTCAGGCACCTGGAGGAGGAAGCGGATCGCCTTGGTAATGCAACAGCAACAGCCAGGGACTCGATGGAGTTCTTTGCAGATCGTCTGAATATAGTTAGTGATGAGGTCGCGAATTTTACTTCGGGTTTGACGACTGCGTTGAATAATGCCAAGGGTTGGAAAGGCTTGGACGGCTTCTCTGAAGTTCAGTCGGCCGTAGGTAACATAGACACCTTGAAAGGAACATTGGATTCAATACTGCCGTCATTGGGTGATGGTATGGCTGCTAAAATGGGAGGTTCTTTGTCTTCGGTATTAGGTAGTGGTCTCTCATCGCTTGGCAGTGGCTTGAGCAATATAATGTCGAGTGGTATTGGCGGTATGGTCGGCATAATAGCGCAAATCCCCAAATTGATACTTGACCTTGCGGGTGCTATCAAGAATATGGTAACCGGAATATTGAATTCCTTAACGGAACTTATATCCTTGAGGTGGATAGATGATCTTGTCGTGAGTATTCTCGATGCTGTTGGTGAACTTGTCAATGCCATTTTTGATTTGCCCGAAAACCTCTACAAAGTGTTGGAAGCAATTATCGTTGATGGTATCGGAGGCTTGTTGGATACAGTTATCGGACGCATTGGTAATATCCTTTCGTTTGGTTTCTTGAGTTCTGATGGTCCGAGTGCCTGGTTTACCAATTCCAACGAGCAGGAAGTTGCAAAGACCATTGAGAGGCTCACTGCTCGTAATGAGACACTGCAGACCGCTATCGAGGACCTCACAAGTGAAATAGTACAAAGTAAGGGTACAATATCTGTGAACGCCTACAAAAAGGCTGTGGACTATCAGAAAGAGAACAACCAGAATTACCTTGCTATGGCTCAGGCACAAGCCGGTTACCATAGTGCCCACCATAGTTGGAATTACTATTGGGGTGGTTTTTCTGACGCCGATATTCAGGACTTCAGCAACCAGATTGGACGAAGCTGGGACGGCAATATATGGAACCTCTCCCCAGAGGAAATGAAGCTGCTCCGTGGTAATGTTGATATGTGGGCGCAGATTCAGAATACAGGTGAAGGCGGCTATGGTTATAGAGTGACCGAGAAACTTGACGACTACATTGAGCAAGCCGGAAAGCTTGAAGAACTGACCGATACATTGTATGAGGGCCTTACCGGTATCTCCTTTGATGGCGTGTACGACAGTTTTGTCGATAGCTTGATGAATATGAAGTACAGTGCTAAGGATGCTGCCGAAGATATATCGGAATACTTTATGCGTGCGATGCTCTCCAATAAGATTGGTGAGATGTATGCCGACAAACTCGAAGAGTGGTGGCAGGACTTTGGCAAGGCAATGGAGGATGGCAACTTGGATACAAAGGAACGCGAGGAGTTGCTGAACCGTTACCTCGGTTATGTAGAGGATGCGCAGAAACTTCGCGATGACATTGCATCGGCTACAGGCTACACCGGCGAAGGCGGAACCTCGCAGAGTGGCAAAAGCGGTGCTTTCTCGCAGTCGATAACATACGACCAAGGTACAAAGCTCGAGGGACTGTTTACCAGCGGTCAGATGCATTGGGCTTCTATCGATGAGCGTTCCGAGAATATCTCCGAGAAAATGAGCATCGCCGAGGGGCACCTTGCCAGGATCGAAGAGAATACCGGAACCTGCGTCAAGGAACTGAAAGAGATAAAAGAGGAAGTAAAGAAACAGAATAGGGACGGACTAAAAATGAAATAATATGGGCAATATATTGAGTGGTCTTGTGCTTGTGAACAATACTGACATCTGGGTTAAGTATGGCGCATACCTGACAGAGAAAAAGAAAGGTGGCCGAGATAATATGAAAGCCATTCTAAGGGCTTCAAAAGTCAAGGAACACATTGCAGTAAACATCAGGGAAGAAAACGGCAGAAAATACCCTACAGCGCTTACTGTGGTAAACGATGAGCGCGAAGTGTCATTATACTTTGCGTTGGTCGCCGACAGCACTACCGAATGGTGGCAAAAGTACAGGGAATTCATACAGTTCCTGAAACAGGGCTCCAATGGCTGGCTTGACGTAAAATTTCCCACCTTGGGAATAACCTTGAGAATGTTCTACCTCGACTGTTCCGATGTTGAACCTTTGAGTGACCTTTGGAATGAGGGCAAGACTAAAAAAGCAAGCCGTTTCAAAGTGAAATTCAAAGAACCCAACCCGATATTATAACACTATAAAAATGCCATTAGAATATGCTTCTAACCATATACGACAGATACAAGCAAAAGAGGGTTGATGTATCACCCGATGACAGCTGTACGCAGGTAAAGGAAATACAGGGCGAGAATGCGCTTACCCTCTCCTTTACCTTGACGGAGTATGTAGCTCTTGACGTCAATGATTATGTGGACTACCTTGGGGAACGCTATTGGCTCATGGAGCAGTACCAGCCCAAACAGAAGTCCACCGTCGAGTGGGAATATAGTGTAAAGCTCAACGGTATAGAAAACCTGCTGCAACGCTTTCTTGTGCTCAAGACGGTGGACGGTGAGGATGAACCTATATTCTCGCTTACTGCGCCACCCGAGGAACACTTGGGGCTGATTGTGCAGGCTATCAATGACGGAATGGGCAATATTACCGATTACAAAATAGGACAGGTTGATGGTACGGAAAACATCACTATTGAGTATGAGGGTAAATATTGTAATGAGGCATTGCAGGAACTGTCGGAAAAAGTCGGTACTGAACATTGGTTCGAGGGGCAGACTTTGAACCTTTGCCATTGTGAATATGGCGAGGAGATAACCCTTGCTTATAACAAGGGGTTGACCGAGCTTGAGAAGGACGAGGCGGATAATGTAAAATTCTACACTCGTCTGTTCCCTATAGGTAGTAGTCGTAATATCAACCCGGAACATTACGGATATAGCCGTCTGCAATTACCGAGCAAGGAAAAGTATGTGGACGTGAATACTGACAAGTACGGAGTTATCCATCATTACGAGCAGAATGCCTTTGCTGATATATACCCTCGTCGAACAGGGCGCGTCAGCAGCGTGCGAAGCGAGGAGGTTACGGGTGAGGATGGTACGCCGTTCAAGATATACTATTTTAAGGACGATACATTGACATTCGACCCCAACGATTATGAGTTGCCCGATCTTGTCAAGCGTGTTACTTTTCAGGATGGCGAACTCGCTGGATTGGGCGAGGACGAGGAAGACACTTTCTATTTTGAGGTCAATTTCGATAGCAAGACTCGAGAGTTTGAGATTATTACGATTTGGCCTAATGATGATGGTTCACAGTTGCCCAATGATACACTTATCCCAAAGGTTGGCAACCAATATGTTCTATGGAACATCTCAATGCCACCGGAATACTATGCCCTTGCTGAAGAGGAACTGCTAACTGCAGTAAACAAGTTCAACGAGCAGAATGCTATAGATGTGTCTAGGTATAAAGCACCCACAGACTATATTTATATTGATGAGAATAGTATAGATCTGTTTATTGGCCGCAAGGTCAAGCTGGAAAGTGCAAAGTTCTTTCCGCAGCTTGGATATAGACATAGTCGCATCACGAAGATAACCCGCAAGGTAGCCCGCCCATCGCAAATGGATATTGAGATTAGTGATGCGCTTTCTACAGGGTACAAGGATAAGGTCGGAGGTGAAATAAAAGATGTCAAGAACTATGCGAAGAGTATAGCCCAAAGCCTCTCCCTCCCTGATATAATCAGGAGCTGGGATAGAACGTTGCCGACAGATAACAACCTATTTTCTGCTCGTCGTAGCCAGCAGGAGTTCTTGAGCAAAGTCAAGTCAGACCGTGCCAAAAAGAGAATAACCTTTGAGGAGGGTGTCGGCTTTGGTGACTATGAACAAGGGGCTCGAGGCGGAACAGTCGATGGCAAGGGTAATGCCGAGCTGCTTTCGTTGGTTGTGCGCGAGCTTTTGCGTAGTGCAAAATTTGTGGATGGCCTCACCGGCGAGGGCTTCCAACTTTGGATCGATGAGCAAGGACTTTCGAACCTTACCGTCGATAAAATGACGGCAAGACAGGTTGCTGTGTTTTTTGAGATGCTCGTGCAGAAGGTGCGCAGTGTCGGGGGACAGATTGTTGTGTCTGCTGCCAACGGAAAGATACAGAGTGTTGAACTGTTGGACGGCTATTATAAGATAACATTTGAACAGAGCAACACCTTTGTAGCACACGACCAGATGCGATGTGCCACCTTTACAGGCGGTGAACTAAAAAGCTATTGGGTAGAGATTGCTGCCGTTGAGGGTGATAGTGTTCTTGTTGCTGAAGAGGAATTCGACTCGCTTCCATCCCCGGCTGACGAGTGCGTCCTTATGGGTAACACTGAGGACCCGACTCGCCAAAATCTGATCTTGATATCGGCTTCCGAGGATGGGCAACCTCGCATCGATGTGGTAAACGGTGTAAACAGCAAGAGTTTTGCCGGGTGTCTCAGAGCTCGTCTCGGTAGTCTTGACGGTATAAAAGATGACAGGTTTCCTTTGGATAGCCAACCGCAGGGGTATGGCCTGTATGCCGACAATGTGTTTTTGCGTGGAACTTTTCTGCTCGATACGGGCGAAGACATAAAGACACAGTTCAAGATAACGGAGGGCAAAATCAAAGCTGCCGTTGAGGGACTGCGCGAGGACTTTGTTGGAGATAAGGGCTTCCTGAGCAATGTGTCGTTCGGTAACGGAATGAAAAAATGGAGTACCGCGAATGAGGTGACATTCTTCCTTGCCGGCAATAAATGGATATGGGCCAATGGCAATGTCCTTTCTAATAAAAAGAACTATGCCATTGTCGGTACCGACAACGGAAGAACTGTCGTGCATATACGCAACCGCTATATAAAGCAGCTCAATAATAATTTGCGTTCGTTGCCGACATTTGAAACCAATGAGAACGGCGAAAAGGAGGCTGTTCCTGTCTATCTGTCATTCTTCTATCGATGTGCAAAAGCTGGAACCCTTAAGGTTGAGTTCGAGAATGTCGATAAAAGCGGATTTGCCAATTTTAATTCGTTCTCCGTCGAGGAGGAACTTGATGTTACTGATGGTTACAGGCAATATACTTGTAGTGGACTCTGGAACGGTACCGGTGACTTCTGCTTGTCATTCTCCGGCGACATATATCTGTATATGCTCGTGTTGAGTACTGACAGGATAGACTCGCTTACATACAAGTATAGAACGCTGTTTGAGCAGTCCGACAGGCTTGTCAAGATTACAGCTGCAGTATTTGATAAGGACGAGAATGCGCTTAAGGAAACAGGTCTGTTCGTAAAGCCAGAAGGGGCCGGACTGTATGCACAGAACGCTGACGGCAAATTCGCTCTTGTTGGCGTTTGCGTTGATGGTGTCGATGAGGACGGCAACCCGATAAGCATAGTGAAACTTACAGCAGATAATGTTCAACTTGAGGGACTTGTTACAGCAAATAAGACATTCAAGATAAACGAGGATGGAACTATGTCTGCTATTGGAGGTACCATTGGAGGCTTTGAGATTGGTGAAAAATCCATAACAGCCAAAGAGAGTATTCTATATTTAGGTGTAGAGGAATTTCAGGTTCGCTTCCAAGCAGTTTCCAATGTTAAGAAAACAATTACTGTTAATGCTGTTTCAGACGGTTATATGCTTGGAGACTATGAATTCTCCTACAACGAAAACAGACGTATTACAATACCCAATAAGACACCTAATAGTTACAATTGGCAGAATGCCCATGTTGTTGATGTTATGGACCTCGAATATTACAGTATGTTCACAACGCCGACATTCCATTTCAACAAATATGGTTTTCAGTACGCAATGCTCGGCAATGGGCATATATGTCTTGATGGAATTATTGAGGGACATTGTGTCGATGTTATAAAACCGTTTACAAAATCCTATCAAGTGCATTGTATTCAGATGCCGTTATACTGCAATCGTATTTGTGCATCTTCGGAATATGACAATAATGTCTTGGTTTTACCGGATATTCAGTCATTAAGCGCAACTATCGGTTGTGGTTTTGTCCGAGAGGAGACACGCAGACCGTTCTCCTTTAAGATGGCTTTTATGAATACCGGCAGCAAAGCTTTGTATATATGTGGTTATAGTACAGACATTATAGGCAATAACGATGAAACCCCATTGGCCGTTCCGGAATTCCCAAAGATACACAATAAATCAGCATCGTATTATACGGGCTTGCAGAGTTTGAAGCTCTCACCTTACAATGTCATAGAGTTTATGCTGATATACGACGGCGCAGAATATAAAGCACTAATTATATAGACTATGAAAGTAATTTACAACACACTTATCCCTTTTAAGGGCTTCCGGGCAATCAATCTGTTCGGTGTACTATTTGTTCGTACGGGTTGCGAAATTAATTCGATTACAATAAATCACGAAACCATACATACGGCGCAGATGAAGGAGATGCTATATGTATTCTTCTATCTCGCCTATTTAGGAGAGTGGCTTTACCATTTATGCCGACTAAAAGACAGAATGAAAGCGTACAGGGCAATATCCTTTGAACGTGAAGCACGCAAGTATCAATATGATGCGGAGTATCTTAAAACAAGACCTATGTATAACCAATATAAAGAGATATAACTATGGCACTTACTGATGAAGAGAAACTTGAATTAAAACAAGAAATACTCGATGAGATAAAGGCGAGTTCGGAAGGTGCTGATGAACTTGAAACTGTCGATACTCTCGATGGGGTCACTTCATTGCCGGCTCTCAAAGATAAACAACTTGTCAGCGTTCCGATAGAGCAGTTGCGTAAACCTGCGGAAGATGCGGCACAACTTGCAAAAAAAGCAGCAGCAGCTGCCACAGCAGCTGCTACGAATGCCAATGCGGCAGCAGAGTCTGCTACAAAAAACTCTGCTACGGCAATCGAAAATGCGAAGACTGCAGCTATGGGTGCCAACAGCGCGGCCTCTGCTGCCGGAACAGCAGCTGCAAATGCAAATAATGCCGCAGCAAAATATGAGGGTACTGCTGTTGTTGCTCGTAATGGTGCAACGGCAAGGTTTGATGGATATATCTCTGATGAAGGTGAGGCCTCACGAATACCGATATTAGGAGGGGTACCATCAGCTACTCCGACAGCAATTATGTATTACGAAGCTGAACGAATCTTTGTCGCACGCGAAGGTGATAACTATTATAACGATTGGACTGGTTCTGAATTGTTTAATAGTGGAGGTGCCGTTCTTAAAAACAAAATCTTCCTGTGTGGAGCTACCATGTATGTATGGAGTGATGAGGAGAATGACCTTGTAGAGGCCAGCGGTAGTGGTTCCGGCGCTGGATTCTATAATGTAACTATCGAACAACCTTTGCCGAGCGGTTACTACACTCTTGGAACTGCCATTGCAGCCTTGGCTAATGCAGACATTGATGACAATAACAAGCCCGGTATGATAATGACATTTGAGGTGTCTGCCGGCAAATGGGTGGACTACCGTTTCTGTGGTTCATCCATAGACAACTTCCTTAATGCTGCGAGTTGGGAGGAGTACGGCGGTGGCAAGATTAAACAGATAAGCGTTAATGGCCAGAATGTCACTCCTGATGCCGAGGGTAAGGTAAACATCGTAATCGATGAGCAGGAAGTAGATACAACACTTGACCAGAACAGCACCAACCCGGTACAGAATAGCACTGTTACAGCGAAGTTCAACGAGATTGAAGCGGCGACGGTCTTTGATATGAGTGCAGAGGTTAGCGATGATGAAAGTACAGTGCGCCTTGCACTCAAGAATAAAAGTGGAGCCGAGATAGCAGCGGTCGATATACCTGCCGGCAGTGGTGGAGGCGAAGGTGATGCAAGCACTACAAAGATAGTGCTTAATGCCTCCGTCGATAACCCTATTGTTAAGGAGGGTGGCAATGTCAAGCTGACATATGCCTTCGACCATCAGTACAGCAGTGGCGACGACAAAGGCGTATCTACCGGACAGAAGGCAACCATATCAATACAGATGCTTCGCGGTTCAACAACCACATACAGCGATACCATAACTGAAGTAAGCAAGGGTAGTTACGATATCGATATCAGCAAGTATCTCTTTGCTGGCACCACCGACATTTATGTGAGGGCTACGACTACGGACCCATCTACAGGTAAGACACAGACAAAGCAAAGCTATATCAGTGTAAAGGTTGTGACCTTAACATTGAGCAGCAGCTACAACCTCGCCAACTCCATTGCAAACGGAGGCTATGGGGCTTCTGAGAGCATAAGCATACCATATGCAGTGAGTGGCTCCGGAACAAAGGTCGTAACCTTGTACGTTGACGGTACGCAGCGCAATGCTCATACTGTAACACGTAGCGGAACTACCAATGGCAGTTTCAATCTTTCAATGAGTGGTCTTTCCGTGGGTCGCCACACTGTGCAGATAGTAGCGGAGATGGAGGCAAGCAGTGAACTTACACTTCGAAGCGAGAGTGTATATATGGACATATTCAAAGCCGGGAAGACAACTCCACTTATCGGAATAAAGCACACATTCAAGGATGGCCGTGTATTCACTGCAAACCATCTTACACCCCATCTTGAGATCGGACAGTATGAGCAGCTGGCGTTTGACTTTGTTGTGTATAATCCCGATGCAACACCTGCCTCTATGGTTATATTCCGCAACGGAGCTATCACGCAGGGGGTGAGTGTTCCCCGAAGTACACAGGTTTATAGTAACCGCTTTACAGAACAAGGTGAGAACTCTATGAAGTTTGTCTGTGGCGTGACAGAATATCCCTTCTATATTGATGTTGCGGAAAGCGATATCGATATCAGTGAGACCACATACGGCCTCAAGATGAAGCTTGATGCAACAGGACGAAGCAACGAGGAGAGTGAGCCTGATGTATGGGCCGACGGTGATATCTTCACAACTTTTGAGAATGTCGATTGGAAAACCAGCGGTTGGATAGACAACAGCTTGAAGTTGATTAATGGTGCAAAGGCGACCATCAACTACAAAGCTCTTGAGAGCGATATCAGCTCGACAGGTGCTACTTTTGAATTTGAGTTCCGCATAAGCAATGTAGTGGACCGTGAAGCGACTGTTATCAGTTGTATGGATGGCGATAAGGGCTTCAAAATGACAGCAGAAGAGGCAGCGATGCTTACAGGTAGCACCAAAAACGTGACCACTGCGGATGGAGATACCCTTACAACCCCTGTCGGTGTGTCTATGAAGTTCGCCCCTGATATATGGCTTAAGGTTGCATTTGTCGTTAACAAACGAGTTGATGGCCGTCTGATGGAACTGTATATAAACGGAAAGCGCAGCAAGGGCGATATATACGGTAATGGTGATTACTTTAGTCAGGATAATCCTGTGCCAATTTCAATAGATAGTAGTAAGGCTGATGTGGAAATACGCAGAATTCGCATCTATGACAGGGCTATAAGTGATGATGAAGAGTTAAACAACTTAATGATAGACTGCAAGACTGTTGATGAAATGACAGCCTTGATACAGGCTAACGATATCCTCAATCCAGATACAGGAGAGGTCGATATGGACAAACTACTCGCTAAGGGCAAGTCTATAATGCTTGTCGTGCGTGAAGGTGGCCTGGAGGAAGTAAATGCGACCAATAACAAGGATACAGATTTCCATTGCGACTATATCCGTATAGTGACTCCTTGGGGTGATGTGTATGAGTTCTATGATGTAAATATAAGGATACAGGGAACTTCCTCGACAAAATACCCAATGAAGAACTATCGCATCTATATTGCTAAGGGCAAGAATCCGAGAGTATATATCAATGGAGTTCTGCAAGAGGAGAAAAAAGTACCTTTGAGCAAGGGCGGTATCCCGGTAGAAAGGCTTAATCCAAAGTGTGATTATGCAGACTCTTCAATGACTCATAATACAGGTTTTGCTAAACTTGTAAATGATGTATTCAAGGAACTCGGTCTCTTGACTCCGCCTCAGCGTATCAATAGTGAAATACGTACTACAGTTGACGGTTTCCCAATAGATGTGTTCTCTGCTGAAACCATGGACGGTGAGCGTACCTATTACGGTCAGTACAACTTGAATAACGACAAGAGTGATTGGGCTGATTTGACAGGAATGAACCCGGTTAAAGCAGCAGATGGTACCACCATTGAATGGGCGTGTCCAATTGCCCTTGAGTTCCTGAATAACTCCTACGCATTGGGTAAGTTCCAGCTTAGCGGTACAAGCGATGCGGAAGTGGAAACCGAAATGTCAACCGGTTTTGATGATGCTCTTGAATTCAATTATCCTAAGGACCTCTATTGGAGTGAGACTGTAGCGACTAAAGAGGAGGGCGATGTGGCTGATGACAAGCGCAAGGCTGCTATTAAGCGCTTGTGGACTTGGATACGAGACTGTGTTCCTGCTGGTGCTGATATGACTTGCAAAGACCTCAGCACCTGGAAGAGTGAGAAGTTTAAAAACGAGATAGCACAGTATTTCGATGTTCCTTTCTTGCTTACCTACTATGTTTGCACAGATTATAAAGCCTTGGTGGATCAACGTGTAAAGAACATGATAGCCCGTACTTGGGATGGTCTTATATGGTATATTACCTACTACGACGGAGATACAGCCTTGTTGTTGCGTAACGACTGCTTCCTTGCTTATCTTTATACATTGAGTCGCGAGACATACGACTATGAAAAGGGTGGTTACGCTTTCGAAGGATTTGATAGTTGGTTGTGGTGTCTGGTACTTGCAAATATGGAGACAGAATTGAAAGCTTGCGCCAAGAATTTGCGCCAGGTGCTTACTAATGCCCGAGTTTTGGATATGCTTAATAAAGAGCAATCAGGTAATTGGTGTGAGCGTATATACAATAAATCTGGCAAACTCAAATATATTGATCCGCAGATTAATGGTGTTAATGTCGGTGGCAATATTGTTACATATCCCTATATTTATGCTTTACAGGGTGATCGTGAAGCGCACCGTACCCATACCATCAACAACCGCTTTGCGTTGCTTGATGCCAAGTATGAAACAGGAAACTATACGAGTGACAATATCGACCTGTATATGAGTCGCACCGCAACGGATGGTACGACAACGATGCAGGTTACAGCCAACGAGGTGTACTATTTTGGTTATGGTACCAACAATACCCCGTCTATTCAGCCATCGCAGAAAGCCGAGGAAGGAGAAAACGTGACCCTTAGCTTCAACGCTGCCTATTCGCTGAACGACCCAATGCGTATCTATGGCGCAAGCCGTATGCGCAAGCTCGTAACAAGTAGTGCCGGTGATGACCTCGTTGGTAATATCAACCTCAACAAGTGCGTCGTACTGCAGGAACTTGATATGAGCACAACAGGTGGCGGAGGCGACTTTTATATAAACCTGGACAACTGCCGTCAGCTTGTGCAAATCAATATGAGAGGACAGAGCAAGGCGAGAACCGGAAGCCAGGCATCAACGGAATTTGATTTCAGCAACCAAACGAAGCTGAGAACATTTGATGGCACCGGCACAACCGTCAAGAGTGTAGCATTTGCAAAGGGTGCTCCTCTTGCAAGTGTTGTGCTCCCCTCGACACTGACATCGTTAAGGTTGGAGTATTTGCCGAACTTACAGATGAGTGGGTTGACTATAGCCGGCTACAATAACATTGAGACATTTGTCTTCTCTGCTTGTTCAGGGTTGAATTGGCAGACACTGCTCGGACGCTGTACTAATGTTGTTCGAATTCGTATCGAAGGCCTTGCGCTTGAGGGTGACGGAGAACTACTCAATACCTACCTCAACAAGAAGGGTGTTGACGCGGAAGGTAATGCCGTTGAAACCTGTGCATTGGTTGGAAACTACAAGTTGACACGCTATCCCTCAGATGCAGACCTCGCTACTTGGAGAGCGCACTATCCGGAACTTAATATACAGTTGCCACAGTACACGATGATTGAGTTTGATGACAGCGTGAGCGACGATGCCAACGTGAGCAACCTCGATAACAGTACAGGCTACAAGTTCGGAAACGATTATGTCCCCAGCGGACACATAACGGCCATAAACAGCAAACGTCATCGCGTACTTGCCAAAGTAACGAAGATGCCAACAAACCGTAGTATAACTCATGCCGGTGTAGATACACTCGCCAATAACAGCGATGGAACAGTAACTATCTATCCGTTGCACGATGAGAACTCCAACTACTATGCAGATGCAGAAGTGTTGGCAAATTGTTCAGCAGCCAAACTCGACGGTACAGAAGGCGACGTAATGATGTATGAGCCCCATTATTGGAAGAAAGGTATCAACGACTATCTCAATGGTAAAAAGTACGCTTGTTTCAGCGTGAACGGCGAGATGCCAGACACGCCAGATGTAGATGTGCTTACACTTGAGGAAATACAAGCAGCCGGAAAGTACAAAGACAAGTCGAAGCTGATGAGCGGCAAAGGCTCGTTGTCTGCCTCTTATGGTACCGACAGCAACTATGCCGTTTGTGAAGTAGATGTGTCCGGATACAAGAAGGTGCGTTTCCCGACAGTCCTCGGAACAAACCTCATCTGTTCGCTTTTTGTGGATGATGCCGGGAATATACTTGCCACAGTTGTAGTAAGTACACTCGCTGCAACCTTTGAGAACGGAATGTACCTTGTACACGATGTTCCAGAAGGAGCAACAGCCCTGCATTTTACTATACATAAGACAGCAGAGTTTGACAAGGTTGTGCTATCCAATAGTGACCGCATCGAGGATATGGAACCCGACTGGGTAGAACACAAAGCCTGCCTTACGGCAGTGTTCGGTAGTTCTATTGTAGGCACCAAGCTACGCAGTGCTATTACAGGCGGTAGTACGGCTGCTTCAATGTCGTGGAGTGATTTCCATTACTACAGTCAGCAGCGAGGTATGCAGCAAATAGATTGGAGTATGCATTGTGATATCGCAAACCTGTTCTATGCTATGTATGGCCGTCGTGATAGTCAAATGCAATGCGGTGTTGGTTCTAATAGCAATTCCCGTACAACAGGTGGAACCGCAAAACTTGGAATGAATGATACGTTGAATACAGATGGAACCACAATTGGTGGGCACGAGAGTGCAGGACTTGCATTCTATAAAACTGAGAATAGCGACGGCACAGTAACCTTTACGCGTATAAATAATACTAACTGCTTGGGTTATGAAGATATTTATAACCATAAATACGATATGATGGATGGCGTTGAGGTGAATAAAGGTAGTGTTACCGGCAAATGGTTAATTACTAATCCTGATGGAACACAGCGTGTGGTTAAGGGTGGCACAACATCAGATATTTGGATTCGAGGAGTAGTCTATGGAAAGTTTATGGATATGATGGCCGCTGGTTCTGTGAGCGGTAGTTCAAGTACATACTACTGCGATAAATACTATTACGGAGCAGCCGTCGGTCGTGTGGTCTGTCGTGGCTTCAACATCGCGAGTGCGAATGGTGGCGTTGCGTACGCGTACGCGAATGGCGATGCGTCGAGCACGAATGCGTACATCGGGTCGCGTCTGGCCTTCAGAGGCGAAATCGAGGTTGCGGAAAGCGTGGCAGACTTTAAGGCTGCCGTCGAGGTCGCGTAAAGCGAAAGCGGGAGCGAAGCGACAAAGCGAAAAACGTTTTGCTCCCGTTTTTGAAAACAACCAAAAACGGGCGTTAGCCCGTCGAAAAATTTTAGAAAATGAGTAATTTTGCACTTGTAAGGTGGCGTTCCCCAATAGTCGTGTGGTCTATCGTGGCAACAACAACGCGAATGCGAATGGTGGCGTTGCGTACGCGAACGCGAATAACGATGCGTCGAACACGAATGCGAACATCGGGTCGCGTCTGGCAAACAAACAAAGAGTAATCGGCGTACAGTAGCAGGGATGTATCCCTATTTCGGTGCCGAGGGGAATAAGCCTCAGTAACAGCGCAAGTAATTGCGGAAAACTGAAAAACCAAATGGTGGGTAGAGCTTGGTAGGTCGCTTGCGACTCGAAGAGGTCGGACCCAAGGATTGAAGGCTGTTAGCCTATTGAACTATGCGAAGAGAAGGTTACATTATTGAGGAGATAACAGAGTACAGCAATATGCTCGACTCGTTTAAGCAAGTCCTTAGTGGTACGAAAAGGAAACGTAGCCAACAAGGGCGTCGCCTTCTTGCGCACCAAGAGAAAGTTATCCAGGAATTAACCGAGTCTATCAGTTCCGGGAGCTTTTCTTTGAAACCAGATGACATAGGGGAAATGGATATTGTCGAAGCTGGAAAGCAAAGGCATATTCAGTACCTTAAAAGTTACAAGAAAAGCATCGCTATACACGCTATAATGGCAGTGGTAGACAAACATTTGAAGAGGCGCTTTATTCGCACTACCTCTGCGAGTATTGAGGGCAGAGGTATGCACGACCTTATGGAGTACATAAGACGGGATATCAGGGAGAATCCTGAAGGTACCAAGTATTGCTATAAGTTCGATATAACAAAGTTCTACGAGAGTGTGAAGCAGGATTTTGTTATGTACTGCGTGAAGAGGGTGTTCAAGGATAAGAAGCTTATAGCGATGCTGGACAATTTTGTCCGCATAATGCCAGAGGGATTGAGCATAGGACTCCGTTCCTCACAGGGACTTGGTAATTTGCTCCTATCGGTATTCCTGGATCATTATCTCAAAGATGAGTACGGTGTCCGCTATTATTACAGGTATTGCGATGATGGTGTTGTGCTTGCCGGGACAAAATCCGAACTGTGGGCTATACGAGATGTCATTCATCAGCGCATGGGGGAGATAGAGCTGACGGTAAAAGCAAATGAGCGGGTTTTTCCTATAGAGGAAGGTATAGACTTCTTGGGGTATGTTATTCGTCCGGATAGCGTCCGTATCAGGAAGCGTATCAAACAGAAGTTTGCCCGTAAGATGGCGGAGGTTAAAAGCAGAAGACGTCGGCGTGAGCTTGTAGCGAGCTTTTATGGTATGGCCAAGCACGCCAATTGTATAATGTTGTTTAATAAATTAACAGGTAAAAGTATGAAATCATTTAAAGACCTAAAGGTTGCTTATAAGCCCGAGGACGGAAAGAAACGCTTCCCTGGCGTGGTTGTAAGCATTCGAGAACTGGTTAACCTCTCAATAGTCGTTACAGACTTTGAGACAGGTATCAAAACAGAACACGGTGAAGATCGTTGCCTTGTCGCCATAGAACAGAACGGCGAACCTAAGAAGTTCTTTACCGACAGCGAGGAGATGAAGAATATCCTTGCGCAGATAAGAGAAATGCCGGACGGCTTTCCGTTTGAGACAATTATCAAGACGGAGACATTCGGCAAGGGTAGAACTAAATATGTGTTTAGCTAATGAAAAGAGTTGAAGGTTGTGCCGATGTCAAGCTGATGGAGTGTGTCAGCCCGGCAAAAGATAAGTGGCGTATCCGTTGGGATATCCAGTCACAGAGTGATGGCAGCGCAAACTATATGGAAGCGGAGTTCTGCCACAAACCAAGTGAAGAGGAGATAAAGCAGACCATTGTTGGCTGGTTTAATTCGGAAGTAGATGCAACTATATTATCGGGCTTTGAATGGAACGGTATGAAAGTGTGGCTTTCAAGTGAAAACCAGTTCAATTATAAAGCTGCATACGACCTCGCTGTGCAGACTGCAGGGCAAACTCTACCTGTCACCTTTAAGTTCGGCAACGAGGAGCCTTGCTACTATACCTTTGACACAGTAGAGGTGTTGACAGACTTCTACACCAAAGCGATGCTGCATATTCAGCACACATTGTCAGACGGTTGGAAAAAGAAAGACACTTTTGATATAGAAAAATACAGATAGACCCATCGGGGGAGGTTACAAAAAAAAGCCCCCGGCCTGTTAATATAGACGCCAATCATAATTAACAACAACGCCTTATCCAGCGCACGACCGGGGGCATAGACCCTCGTTCGCACTGGATAAGGCTATTTTTATGTGTTAAAAATGATTGGCACTGCAAAAGTAATTAAAATGATTGGATATGACATTATTTGAGATACTGAATTTTAATAAAGAACTGTTAAACAGGCTTTGCAAGGTTGGTTTTAAGCCTGAAGATTGCCGTTATATCGACCTGTATAACGAGTATGAACAAATGAAGAATGATGGTGAAAAGATAACCTATATTGTCAGTTCTCTATCTGCTAAATACAAAGTCAGCGAACGCAAGATATATGAGGTTATAAAGCGTTTTGGAAAGCACTGCACGCTTGGTGCAGTGTGAATTGATATAACTTTTCTTTTGTTTGTTCCCGGTTCCATACCTTTGCCAAAGAAAAACGTGTGGCTATGAATAAATATTATCAGATTCTGGATAAGGTATGCTTGCTGGGCAAGATGCAGCACAATAAGAAAGGGAACATAAAATACTTGCTCAATGAGCAATTGTCTCTGACACCAGCCGATCTGCTTGATATATTCGAGGGGCATAACATTGCCCGTAAGAAACTGCGAAACGAACTGCAATTGTTTATGCAGGGCGAACGCAACGTTGAGAAATACCGAGAGGCTGGTATAACCTGGTGGGACTACTGCGGTTCAATACTCGTTAATTCTTATCCTACATACTTTGAGAAGTTGCCTCCGTTGATAGCTAAAATCAATCGTGAGAAGCGCAATAGCAAGAACTACGTGCTTTTCCTCGGTGCTACAGATGCCGAGAGTAATCAGGCTCCTTGTTTGAGTCTTGTGCAGTTCCAGATTGATGATGGTGAACTGGTGGTGTCTGCCTATCAGCGAAGTTCTGACGCGAGTCTCGGGCTTCCGTCCGATATATACCACCTGTATTTGATGGCTCGACAGATTGATTTACCCCTCAAGTCTATAACATTGAATTTAGGAAATGTGCATATATATGAAAATAATTTGGAAAACACAAGGTTACTATTGGAAGGTAACGAGAAAGTAAAGTTTGAACTGAATGTATAATATGAGAAAACAGTATTTATCCGCACCTCTGCCTTTTGTCGGGCAGAAACGAATGTTTGCGAAAGAGTTTATAAAAGTATTGAAACAGTATCCGGATGATGCTGTTTTTGTGGACCTGTTTGGTGGCTCAGGTTTGCTATCACATATTACAAAATGCCAAAAGCCCAATGCGACGGTTGTGTATAATGATTACGACAACTACCGTTTTAGGTTGAATAATATACCAAGAACGAACATCCTACTCGCTGATTTGCGTGCAATAGTAGGCAATATGCCTAAACACAGTTGTATCAAAGGGGAGAAGCGAGACTATATATTTTCCCGTCTTGAACAGGAGGAGCGCGAGTATGGTTATATTGATTTTATTTCTATCTCGGCTGCTCTTATGTTCTCGATGAAGTACGTGAGTAGCATTCCCGAAATGAAACGAGAATCACTCTACAACAACCTGAGATTAAACGACTATCCTTTGGCTGATGACTATCTCGAAGGCATAGATGTTGTGTCTGCCGATTATAAAGAGGTCTTTGAACGTTATAGGAATGTTCCAAATGTGGTATTCCTCGTTGATCCGCCTTATTTGAGCACAGAGGTCGGAACATACAAAATGTATTGGCGATTGTCCGACTATCTTGATGTTCTAACTGTGCTTAAGGATAGGGATTTCGTTTACTTTACTTCAAACAAATCTTCTATCATTGAGCTGTGTGAATGGATTGGAAACAACAAAGCTCTTGGCAATCCATTCGAGGATTGTCAAAGGGTTGAATTTAATGCGACGATGAACTACAACGCAAAATATACAGACATAATGTTGTATAGAAAGCGTAGCGAAGATTTGGCCGAAAAAGCAGCTTAACTACTAACAAAGATACAAAATTTTGCCTAAACAACAATGGCTTTTTAATGGTATTTTAATGCCGTTTTAATACTTTTCCTGTTTCTTAAAAAGCAAAGAACGCAACCAGTTTTGATTGCGTTCTTTGTGTTTTTTATGCATGTGTGTTTGAGTTTTTGACAACCGTTTCGTTTTGCGATTTTGTCTGATTTTGGACGCTTCGTTTTGATTTTTGCGAAAAAGTCGTTTTGCTGATTATACAACGCACGAGCGTTGCTGTCTTATTATTATCTGTATATTCTCTTTAGTGTATCGCTTGCTAGCACACTGTTGACTGAATCCATGTATTCCAGTTGCTTGTTTTTGAAGCGTTTCCAATGGCGATTCACTTTTTTTACGAAAGAGAGAGTCTGCTTCCAGTCACTGAATTTGCCGTTGCGGCAAATTGTACTGTCATTGTAGAATTCCGGTAGGCTTTTCTTGACAAGGCATGAGTCGACATGCCCCTCCCATTTATGCCTGTTGTGTCCTAGGTTGTCGGCAATGCGCATGGCATCGTTTATGTGCCCGTATCCGGCGTTATAAGATGCAAGGACAAAATTCAATCTCTCTTCCGGATTCTTGATATGCCTGTACTGCCTGAAGAGTTCCTTGAGGTATCGTGCCGATGCATATATGTTTGCTCCATTGTCGGCGTGAAGTGAATCGGGAACGCCAAGACCGCGGAGAGTGTTTGGCATCATCTGCATTACTCCCTTTGCTCCAACTTCGGAAACAGCAGTACTGTCGAAACGTGATTCCGTGTATGCGACGGCTGCCAGAAGTATCCAGTCTACTTCCATTCGCTCTGCCGCTTCGCGGAAATCGTCATCGAAATAAGAGAGTCTGGTGTATGGTGTTATGTATTCATACTGTGGCAATATGATCTCTTCCTCCTCTATTGGAATCTCAGGTTCTGTATATCCGAACAATATGTCGCCCTTTGCTACAAATATAATGAACAGGGCGATGAGTATGGAAGGGTAGGCCAGCTTGCGCTTTGTCATCGCGATTATTTTAGGGAGGTTCTATAAATTAGTAATCAATTAATCTTTGCCAGTTGGTTCTTGCCGCGGACTAATTTATAGAACCTCCCTTAAGGAAGTAGCTTATCGACATCTGAAGTGCTTGGATTGCCTTCTGGTTGTTTCCTCCTTGAGGTATTATTATGTCGGCAAATTTCTTGGTGGGTTCAATGAACTCCCAATGCATTGCCTTTACAATGCGCTCATAACGTGAAATGACCGATTCGGGTGTACGTCCGCGTTCTATGATGTCGCGGCGGATGAGACGTATAAGGCGGTCATCTGCATCGGCATCAACAAATATCTTAAGGTCCATGAGTTCGCGCAGTTCGGGGTTTACAAGGGCCATGATGCCTTCTATGATTATTACCTCCTTGGGATCTACATGGACTACCTCGGGCTGGCGTGTGCAGGTGATATATGAGTATGTGGGCTGTTCGATAGCCTTGCCTTCACGCAACATCGCAATCTGCTCGACAAGCAGTTCCCAGTCGAATGCATCGGGGTGGTCGAAGTTGATGAACTGGCGCTCTTCTACGGGAACATGGCTGCTGTCTTTGTAATATGAGTCCTGCGGTATTACCGCTACCGACCCTTGTGGCAGTGAATTTACTATTTCCTTAACGACAGTTGTCTTTCCCGAAGCGGTTCCGCCTGCTATTCCAATAATGTACATACTCTGGAGCTTTTAAAATTGTTTATCGCAAATATAGTGTTTTTCAACAAATAAGAACGAGTCTGAGACTATAATTTTTGCAGTATAATTTTTGTGGCAATATGGTGTTATAATCAAAGATTTTGTTAATTTTGCAAAGAATTACGCCCATCGGGTGGTAAACAGAGATTATCTAACTACTTTAAAGTATTAAATAACTATGGTAAATTACAAAGAATTAGGTCTTGTAAACACTAAGGAGATGTTTGCAAAGGCAATGAAGGGCGGTTACGCTATTCCGGCTTTCAACTTCAACAACATGGAGCAGTTGCAGGCTATCATCATGGCTGCTGTTGAGACAAAGTCTCCGGTTATTCTTCAGGTATCAAGCGGTGCCCGCAAGTATGCTAACCAGACACTTCTCCGTTACATGGCAGAGGGTGCTGTCGAGTATGCAAAGGAGCTCGGTTGCACAAACCCTGAGATCGTTCTCCACCTCGACCACGGTAACTCTTTCGAACTTTGCAAGTCATGTATCGACATGGGCTTCTCTTCAGTTATGATCGACGGTTCACACCTTCCATACGAGGAGAACGTTGCTCTCACAAAGAAGGTAGTAGAGTATGCTCACCAGTATGACGTAACAGTAGAGGGCGAGCTCGGTATCCTTGCAGGTGTTGAGGATGACGTGGTAGCTGAGCACCACACATATACACGTCCTGAGGAGGTTGTTGACTTCGTGACAAAGACCGGTTGCGACAGCTTGGCTATCTCTATCGGTACTTCTCACGGTGCAAACAAGTTCAAGCCCGAGCAGTGCACACGCAACGAGAAGGGTGTACTCGTTCCTCCCCCATTGGCATTCGATGTACTCGAGGGCTGTATGAAGGAGCTTCCCGGTTTCCCAATCGTTCTCCACGGTTCTTCTTCAGTTCCACAGGAGGAGGTTGAGACAATCAACAAGTACGGCGGTGCATTGAAGGATGCTATCGGTATTCCTGAAGAGGAACTCCGCAAGGCAGCTTCTCTCGCAGTTTGTAAGATCAACATCGACAGCGACAGCCGTCTTGCCATGACTGCTGCTATCCGCGAGGTGTTTGCAACAAACCCGGCTGAGTTCGACCCAAGAAAGTATCTCGGTCCTGCTCGCGAGAACATGAAGAAGCAGTACATCCACAAGATTGTGAATGTTCTTGGTTCTGATAACAAACTCGCTTAATTTGTATTTTTAAAAGGCATCTGCACTTTTTTAAATAACAAACTGATAATAGACAAGGATAGGCTTCGGTCTGTCCTTGTTTTTGTTTAAATAATTTTTTAGGATTTAAAAAGGTGTTGATTTGTTTTTATAAAAACATTAACTATCTTTGCAACAGACTCAGTTGGCCCGAAAGGGTTGGTGGGTGACATTTTGGATTCAATGATGCCTATTGCTTTTCGTTTTTTACCTTTTGCAATAGTCTTTCATTGAGAAAAGGACGTTTACGGACGTTATCTTCAAGTCTTCAAATCTCGCAAATTTGATAAACCCAGGAAGATACGGCAACGGAACGTCTGCGTTGGGTGTATTATATCCGCACGTCACAGAACAAAGTGGCGCTCTTTTGCGTATAATATATCACGGCGTGGGCTGGCTGCGTTGCTTATCCTTGGGTGGGGGCAATGCGAGAGCCTGAAGACTGGGATGAGCGAGAAGTAGAAACTCCCACGTCTTTTTTATATCCATACTCGAATTCACTATTTGTTTATTAACGCCGAATTTGGGGAGTTCATAGGTGACTTAAATTTCATTTACTATGGAAAATAAGAAGAAAGATGAACTCCAGAATCGTCGTGAGTTCTTCAAAAAGGCTGCAAAGGGCGCATTGCCAATTTTGGGTGCTATTGTGCTGGCAAATGTTCCAGGTATTTGCAAAGCATCTGAATCTTCTGTTGAAATGGGCTGTGGAACAAACTGCCATCTGCGTTGCTCGGGTTGTGGTACAGCTTGTTTTAAAGGATGTTCAAATGGATGTTCAGGCGGTTGTACAGGTTGCTTGAACAGATAAGCAAATTTGTGTAGTGGGAATTCCCACTACACATTATCATTTTGTCATGAAAACACGGACTATAACATTCATAGTAACTAAAGATTGCCAATTGCTGTGCAAATACTGTTATCTTGTAGGAAAGAATTCTAATGAAAGAATGTCGTTAAGTATAGCAAAACAGGCTGTAGATAGAATTCTTTCAATAGAAGACAAGTTTCTCGAAGAGAAAGTTGTTTGGGACTTTATTGGTGGTGAACCTTTGTTGGAGATAGAACTGATTGAAAAAATTATTGGATATATAGAATACAAATTACAAGAATTAAAACATCATTGGTTGAATAATTCTAGTATAAGAATTACGACAAATGGATTGTTGTATTGTTCAGAGAAAGTTCAAAGGTTTATAAGTAAATATCACGATATCTTAGATATTAGTATATCAATAGATGGAAACAAAACCAAACAAGACCTAAATAGGATTTTTCCAAATGGCAAAGGTAGTTATGATTTAGTATTAAAAGGAGTAAGGAAGTGGGTGATGCAGTTTGAGAATGTGGCTACGAAAATGGTTATTTCAAGTGAAGATTTGCCTTATGTTTATGAAAGTGGTGTACATCTGCTGGAATTGGGTGTGAGTAGACTTGATATGAACCTCGTAGTCGAGGATGTGTGGAGGGATGGTGATGACAAAATTTTAGAAGAACAACTTGTTCGTTTTGCAGATTATGTGATTGAACATAATTTACATCAAGATAGAAAACTATTTATATTTGAAGAGTGTATAGGAAAACCGTTTAATCCATCCTTTGAGTCTAGTCCTTGTGGAAGTATGATGCTTTCTGTTGATTCTAGTGGTAGTTTCTATACTTGTTTGAGATTTGCGGGATATTCGCTGAGGTCAAAAAAACCGCGGTTTATAGGAAATATAAAGGATGGTATCAATTATAATCTATTACGTCCATATTGTATTTTGGATGAATTGTCTCAGAGTCCGTATAAATGTCTCAAATGTGATGTCGCAACAGGATGTAGGTGGTGCCCTGCAGAAAATTATGACAGTTCTTTAACATCAACAGTTTTTGAACGAAGTACAGCTATATGCAAAATGCACAAAGCAAGAGTACGGGCGAAGAATTATTATTGGTATAAACTAAATAGAAATAGGAATTAATGGAAAAAAATGATGAAATAAAAGACGTTGACAGAGGGTGGCTGAATGGCGCGGCTAAAACAATAACTTTTATTGTTACCAAGGACTGTCAGTTGGCTTGTAAGTATTGTTACTTAGTTGGGAAAAATGAAAATGAACGAATGACATTAGAAACGGCAAAGAAAGCGGTCGACTATATCCTGGATAATAGAAGTTTCTTCAAGGAAGAGTCTGTCATTTGGGAGTTTATTGGTGGTGAACCTTTTCTTGAGATTGAATTGATTGAAAATATTTGTGACTATATTAAAATAGAAATGTTCCGCAGAAACCATCCTTGGTTTAATTCATATCGTTTCAATTTCTCGACAAATGGTATAAACTATCATACATCTAAGGTTCAGAATTTTATAAAGAAAAATTGGTATCATTTGAGTCTTGGTATAACAATTGACGGTACTAAACGTAAGCATGACCTCAATAGAATATGGAAGACAAAAGAAATGGAAATGGGATTCCAGCCTAAGCCAGAGGATGAACGTGGGTCATACGATGACGTTGTGCGTAATATACCTCTTTGGTTGTCTCAGTTTCCGAAAGCAGCAACCAAGGTGACAATATCATCAGCAGATATTCCTTATATAAAAGAGAGTGTTTTGCATTTGTATTCTTTAGGAATACACGAAGTCAATATAAATGTTGTCTATGAAAAGGTGTGGAAGGAAGGCGATGATGTCGTTTTTGAAAACCAGTTGGTACAATTGGCGGATGAAATTATAGACAATGGTTATTATCAGGATTTTGCATGCTCATTCTTCTCTGAAACTATTGGCAAACCAATGGATATACATTCAGACAATAGGAATTGGTGCGGTGCGGGGCGTATGCTTTCCATTGATGCTCATGGCAATTTTTATCCCTGTACTCGCTTTGCACAATATTCTTTGCGTTCCAAAAAAGCAAGAACGATTGGTAATATAGGAAATGGAATTGACCTGAATAAGGTACGTCCTTTTATCGTTTTAGATAGAATATTGCAGAGTCCTCAAGAGTGTATTGATTGCGAAGTTGCAAGTGGTTGTGGCTGGTGTCAGGGAGAGAACTATGATGCTGCTGATACTCCTACGGCATATCAGCGTGCTACAGCTATCTGTAAGATGCACAAAGCCCGTGTTCGTGCAAATAACTACTATTGGAACAAACTCTATCGAAAGTTGGAACATGAGGGTGTTGCCAGAGAAAAGGCTGTAAAGCATGTGAAATCAGAATCGTCAAACACTATAAATTGTTAATTAGGAATGTTACAGTATCTTATAATTCAGTTGGATGATACAAGCACTTCGTATTGTCATTATTATAACGGAAAGAGAAATAGAAATCTAATTTCTATCGATACCTTAAAGTCCGGTATCATGTTTGGAATGAAGGAGAACTTGATGATTCAGTATATTCTTCCTGATTATGAATTGCCTGATGAGTATTACGAAGTTCTTGAAAGCATAGACCATAGCAAGATTGCTTCTTCTGGGTCGCCCTATGCGTCTGTTGCCGATGTTGTTGTGCTTAATGGTTGGAATAAAGATTATGCTTTTGACATAGAGGGTGTTTATGTGCTCCGTGTGGATAAACGCACTCTTTTTGAAAAAACATCTGAGATTCTAAAAGTTTTGAAGGAATGTGCCCGTCTGAATATAGTAATTACTGATGTTGAGAAATTCAGTGACGCCGACTTCGAGACGTATAAGTCAGTTCTTGATTCTTTCTCAAAGGAACTTGAGGCGTTGTATGTGGCAGGCAAGACTCCACAGCTGAATCTGCTTACCGACCGCATGATGCTTGACGGAATGAATAATTGCAATGCGGGTTCGGATAGCATAACTCTGGCTCCTGATGGCAGGTTCTATGTGTGTCCGGCATTCTATCTTGCTCCAGATGATGAAGACTATGGATTGGGCAAGTCCAAGGTCTCTGTAGGTTCTCTTGCATCGGGGCTTGATATAAAGAATCCACAACTTTACAGGTTGTCGCATGCCCCATTGTGCCGCAACTGCGATGCATACCAATGCAAGCGTTGTGTATGGCTCAACAGAAAAACAACATACGAGGTAAATACGCCTTCTCACGAGCAGTGTGTGGTCGCTCATTTGGAACGCAATGCTTCACGTGCTTTGCTGATGGATATACGCAAGCATGGGACATTCTTGCCCGAGAAAGAGGATATAAAAGAGATCTCTTATCTTGACCCGTTTGATGTGAGAAAGGAGTGGTAATCTGCGTTTTTGTTTACTAATATTATAAATTCAGTTTGCATATGAAGAAATATATTATAATATCTGTGTTCATACTCCTTTCATCTTTTTCTATTATGGCGCAATCGGATAATGCCGGGGGTTGGTATAAGTTTGTAGGTAACTATGATAGGAATGGTAAAGCAATAAAAGGTCCTTTAATGAGTTCAAGTCCCAAATTGGTGTGTTTCAATATTGATATGCCACTTAGTAATTACTTTTCAATTTGTATAAGACAAAATTCGTTGACACGTCAGTGGGAATCAGAGACGCCAGCGTCTATGAAGTATGCTGAGACCAAAGGAAACTGGCATATTTATAAATATGACTGGTATATGGATGGGAGCAGTTATGTGTTGGTCAGTTTGGATGGGAAGAGAATCCGATATATTCACTTTAAAGAGAAACAAGGTCGATATACTGAGTATGTTTATTATGGAGATAGTGAACAAGATATCAATGATGCCGATATTGAAAAGTTACCATTGCATTAAGTAGACAGAAAATTAATAAATTATAACTATGAAAAAGATAATAGGTCAGGTAACACCTGAGGAAAAAGATGAAATCCAGATGCTCTTTGAGCGTCGCAATGGACTGAACGAACTGGCAAAGATTTTGACTGCCGATAATACTGAACTTTATGAGAAACTTGTAAAGGATCTTGGCGAGACCGGTGCGAAGTTTCAAGGTTGGTGGGATCGTATGGCAACCAAATACCAGTGGGAAAGTGTTGAAGGTGGTAACTGGGAAATCAACTTCGATACTTGTGAGATTCTGTTGGTTTACCCAGAGAAAGGAGGGGCGCTATGATACAGGTAATACCGTTAATGATTGGCGCAACAGAACTGTTGTTGATTGCAGGAATAGCCTTGTTGCTCTTTGGAGGAAAGAAACTCCCTGAGATGATGCGTGGGCTCGGAAGAGGCGTAAAAGAATTTAAGGAGGGTATGAATGAAGGTACTAAACCTGAAAATAATGAAGCTAATTCCGAGAAGGAAATTGTTGCAGATGATCAGAATTCCATAGACAAAGAAAATAATGATAAATAAATATGGGTAAGAATCAGGAAGAACTTCTTACTTTTGGAGGACATCTTGAAATACTCCGGAAGATGTTTTTCAGGATAATAGCAGTCGTTGTTGTTATTGGTATTACGGTATTTTGTTTTAAGGATATAACCTTTGAACTTTTGCTTGGGCCTACAAACAACGACTTCTGTTTCTATAAGTGGGTAGAAAATGTATCTTCTATGTTCGGTTGGGACTTTAAATTCGATAAGTTGAGTATAAGTCTTATAAGTACCGAACTGTCGGCCCAATTCATGACTCATCTGACATCGAGCATATATTTGGCATTATTGTTGGCTTCACCGTATATGCTGTTTGAAATTTTTGGTTTTGTCGCACCTGCGCTTTATGAGAGAGAAAAACGTTATGCGGTTGTCGTTGTTGTGCTTGTATATGTGCTGTTTCTTGTAGGTGTCTTGTTGAGCTATTATATTATTTTCCCAATTTCTTTCCGCTTTTTAGCTACTTATCAGGTTGCAGATAGTGTTGTAAACACTATAACATTATCATCTTATATTTCTACTTTTACAACCCTTACCCTTATGATGGGGCTAGTGTTTCAGTTGCCTATTATTTCGTACGTGTTGGCAAGGATTGGCATTATAAGTTCTTCGGTTCTGAGAGATTATCGCAAGCATGCATTATTTGCAATAACAATCATTTCGGCAGTTATAACCCCTCCTGATATTTTGACTTGTATTCTTGTGATGGGGCCTCTTTATCTGTTATATGAGTGCAGCATCTGGGTTGTAGCTTTTGTGGAGAAGAGAAATCGTTGATTCTGCTAATTCAACTAATTGTGAGAAAGACTTGCTTTTTCCGGTTTTGCACAAAGGACATTGTTTGCATTTTTGCAGTAAACGGTGAAAATATATGAATTGGTTCTGATAAACATTGACGTAATTTCATGTTTCTCGCTCGTTTGTTATTATCTTTGCACCACACAATTAAATTGTGTGGTGCAAAGATTTTATTATGAAAAAGATTCAGGAAATAGCAATAGCGGAGTATGATTATCCGTTGCCCGATGAGAGGATTGCAAAGTATCCCCTTGCAGAGCGCGATGCATCTAAACTGCTGCTTTATAATAAAGGGGAGGTGTGTGAAGACATCTTCTCCAATTTGCCTAAGTATATTCCGCAAGGGGCGGTGATGGTGTTCAATAATACCAAGGTTATTCAAGCGCGTCTGCGTTTCCGCAAGGAGACGGGAGCGCTCATTGAGGTCTTCTGCCTTGAACCGGAACAGCCTTGCGATTATCAGCAGATATTCCTTGAGACCAAGGAATGTGTGTGGCAGTGTCTTGTAGGTAATTCAAATCGCTGGAAGGGTGGTGTGCTGTCTCAGGTGATAGAGGTTGCCGGTGAAAAGGTAACTCTGTCGGTTGAGCGTGTCGGTGATGCTGCAGCGGTGAACCATGTGCGTTTTTCGTGGGATGGCGGATGTTCTTTTGCCGAACTGCTTGAGGCTGCCGGTGAACTTCCTATTCCTCCGTACCTCAACCGCAAGACCGAGGAGAGTGATACACGTACCTACCAGACTGTATATTCCAAGGTCAAGGGTTCTGTGGCTGCACCTACAGCCGGGCTTCATTTCACGCCATCGGTACTCGATGCATTGTCGGCTGCCGGTGTCGACCGTGAGGAGGTTACCTTGCATGTGGGTGCAGGTACCTTCAAGCCTGTGAAGAGTGAACTTATTGCCGACCATGAGATGCATGAGGAGTATATTGAGGTACGTAGGGAACTCATTGAGAAGCTGATTGCTGCAGGTGGAAGTGCGGTTGCTGTGGGAACCACATCTGTACGCACTCTTGAGAGCCTTTACTTTCTTGGCGAGCAGGTTTTCGAGAACCCTGCATTGCAGCCCGATGAACTGCATGTGGGGCAGTGGACTCCTTATGACAGAGAACATACTCTTGCTGTTACCGATGCATTGGCGGTTCTTGTGGATTGGCTTGAGAGGAATTCACTTGAAAAACTCCATGCCCATACGCAGATAATGATAGCACCGGGGTATACGTTCCGCATTGTCAAGGCTATTGTGACCAACTTCCACCAGCCGAAAAGTACGCTCCTGCTTCTTGTTTCTGCTTTTGTCAGTGGTAACTGGCGCAAGATATATGACTATGCGCTTGCAAACGGTTTCCGTTTCTTGAGTTATGGCGACAGTTCGCTACTTATTCCATAAGGGACTGGAAAGGCGATTGAACGGAAAGCGGAAAACTGCGGGTAAGCGAGTGAAACATAAAGTTTACTTTGATGTTTCACTGCGAGCGGAAGCAGGTTCAATCCCACGGAGTGGGGTTAAAACTAAAAACTGAAAACTGCGAGCGGGAGCAGGTTCAATCCCACGGAGTGGGGTTAAAACTGGAAACAGAAAGGTGAATCTATGATAACAAAAATTGACAATATAACATATCTGATCGACGGTGCAAAAAGATGCGCTACAGTCACAAAGAGTCTTGTTCCTTATTCGGGATCAATTGCAATTCCTGCAACTGTTGAGGTTGAGGGTGTGTGTTACCAGGTGGTAGATATTCTTGACGAGGCTTTCAAGGATTGTACATCGCTGTGCTCGGTGGTGCTTGGCGATAATATTGATTCCATCGGTATCAGTGCTTTCGAGGGGTGCTGCATGCTCTCATCCGTTAAATTCAATGAAGCACTGCATGCGGTTGGTCTGCAGGCATTCAAGGGGTGTACTTCGCTTGTTGAGGTGGTTTTTCCACCAAAGGTACTGGTGATAGGCCGCTCTGCCTTTGCCGGCTGTACATCGCTTTCAAAGGTCTTTCTGCCCGACAATCTTGTCAACATTGAGCCATCTCTTTTTGACGGATGCTCTTTGTTGAAGCATATATCGGTGGGATCACTTGTTGACAGCATCGGGGAATATGCCTTCTGTGGTTGCTCTTCACTCGAAGAGGTTGTTTTGCCCGAAGGGGTTCTGTCGGTTGAGGGTTGGGCATTCCGTGATTGCTCTTCGCTGCGTGAGATAAACCTGCCGACGAGCGTGGCTGCAGTAAAGAAGGGCGCTTTCTGGGGATGTTCATCTCTTGTGGATTTCGTGTTGCCAAAGGGTGTGAATATGATCGATCAGGGCATGCTTGCCAACTGTGAATCGCTGAAGAGCGTTTCCCTTCACGAAGGTGTGCTGAGCATCGGTTATGGTGCATTCTATAATTGTTCGGCTATTGAGAGTATAACGTTGCCTGCAGCAGTGGTGAATGTGGGCGACCAGGCTTTCCGCGGTTGCAGGGCCCTGAAGGAGCTGTGCGTGATGTGTGATGCCGCACCGATGTGTTCAGGTGATATTGCCGATGCCGATGTCTATTCCCGTACCGTATTGCGTGTGCCGGAAGGCAAGGTGGGCGAATACGGATTTGCCCGGATATGGGAACGGTTCGGAAATGTAGAGGAGATTTAACGGCATGCCTGCGCTATTGCTCTTTTCGTTTTTTATGATTACCTTCGCGTAATAATTGATAAGCTATGAAGATTGGAGATAAGGTACGTTTCATATATGAGAGCGGAGGTGGTATTGTGACCGGTTTCCGTGGCAAGGATATTGTGCTTGTAGAGGATGCCGATGGCTTTGAAATTCCTATGAATGTGAAGGAGTGCGTGGCTATTGACACCAACGAGTATAACTTTGAGAAGAAGACCGTTGCACAGAAGGCTAAAGATGAGGATGTCAAGAAACGTAATGCTCCCGTTCCTGCAAAGAGTGCACCGGAGGATGATGAACCGTTCGAGCCGATAGTCTCGTATCGCCCCATGGAACGTCCCGAAGGCGAGCGTCTTAACGTTCTACTGGCTTTCCTGCCTATGGATGAGAAGTCGCTGAGCAATTCGCGCTTTGAGGCATATCTTATCAATGACAGCAACTATATGCTCTATTTCACATATCTTTCAGCATCGGGGCGCAGTTGGGCGGTACGTGCAAACGGTGTGCTTGAACCCAACTCAAAGATGTTTCTTGAAGAGTTCGGTCGTGAAGAACTGAATGATATTGAGCATGTGTGTGTTCAGCTGTTGCCGTTCAAGGAGAAGAAGCCTTTTGTGCTCAAGCCTGCAATGAATGTCGAACGTCGTATCGACACCGTTAAATTCTATAAGTTGCATCTATTCCGCGAGAATCCTTTCTTTGATGAAGGTGCTCTTATATATGATATTGTGGTTGATGACAAGCCTACAAAAGAGATCTTTACGGATGCCGAGGAGATTCAGAAGATAATTCTGGAGAAGAAGAAAGGTGATGCTCCGCAGAAACAGCACCGGCAAAGTCTAACAAAAGGTAGCGATATCCTTGAGGTTGACCTGCATATTGACAATCTGCTTGAGACAACTGCAGGAATGAACAGTTTCGACATGCTCAACTATCAGCTTGATGTGGTACGCAAGACTATGGACGAGAACCTCAAATATAAGGGTAAGAAGATTGTCTTCATCCATGGCAAGGGCGAGGGAGTATTGCGTAATGCGATTTCACAGGAAATCCGCCGCAAGTATCCGCGTTGTCTGTCGCAGGATGCCTCGTTCCAGAAATATGGCTTTGGCGCAACAATGGTAATAATAAAATAACTCTCTTGTGTAAATGGGCGAGAAGATATTTATATCATACAAGAGGGTTGACAAGCAGCGCGTTTTTGAAATTAAACGGCTGATTGAAGAGAATACAGGCCATAAATGCTGGATAGATATTGATGGCATTGAGAGTGATGCCCAATTCGTTAGCGTAATATTGAGTGCAATCAAAAAAAGTGAACTTTTCCTCTTTATGTATTCCAAAGAGCACTCTAAAATAACGGATTATGAGCAGGATTGGACTGCGCGTGAAATCAATTTCGCACAGAAAAAACAGAAGCGTATCGTTTTTGTAAATATCGATGGCGCTGAACTTTCAGATTGGTTCGAATTCTACTTTGGTTTAAAACAACAAGTGGACTCACTTGATAGTGAGGCAATGGCACGTTTGTGTTCTGATATTGTTAAGTGGCTGAGTTTATGTCCTAAAGGGCCTGAACTGAAGATGAAACCTTCTTTGAACGTTTACGATAAAGGAATTAAAAAACAGCGGAGTTCTTCTTACTGTGGATGGCTCAAGGGAATGTTTTCAAAGTTTGGTGATAATGATGAAACTATAAAAACTTCGATAGAGTACAAGTATGATACAATATGTCCATTTAGTGAAGGACTTGCTTGTGTTGGTATAAATGGCAAGTACGGATATGTTGATATATTGGGAAAAGAAAAAATTGAATGCAAGTATGATGATGCAGGTATGTTTTCTTGTGGTAGGGCTCCTGTGAAATTGAATAACAAGTGGGGATTTATAGATTGCTATGGTAATATAGTTATAGAGTTCAAATATGACAGCGCTGATTCTTATTCTGGTTTTTATGCTGTGGTAGGATTGAATGGCTATTATGGTTATGTTGGTTACTTTGGTGAAGAAGATATAGAATGCAAGTTTGATAGTGCTATGCCGTTTTCGGACAATTTGGCTTGTGTCGAGTTGAACGGGAAATGGGGTTACATTAATGTAACTGGTCGTGAGGTCATTCCTTGCAAATATGATGATGCTAAAACTTTCTCAGAAGGCTTGGCGCCGGTAATGTTGAATGGCAAATGGGGGTATGTGAAAGATAATGGAAATGAGCAAATTAAATTTAAATATGATTATGCTGGTGCATTCTCAGATAATCTTGCCCCAGTTCAAATTGGTGATAAATGGGGGTTTATAAACAGGATTGGAAGGGTCGTGATAGATTGTAAGTATGATTATGCAATGCCTTTTTCTGAAGGTTTAGCATGCGTAGAGTTGGATGGTAGATACGGTTTTATAGATAAGGACGGTAATGTTGTTGTTGAGACAAAATACGATGGTGCAGATAGTTTCTCAAAAGGCGTAGCCTGGGTGTACTTAGGTGACAATGGTTTTTATATTGATAAGAGTGGAAGAGAAGGTGTTGAATGCAAAGATGATAAACTGTACGATAACTTAGCCCGTGAGCGCGTAATTTATTGATGCTTTTGGTAATAATAAAATAAATTATATATGAGTGAATTTAAAGATAACATGCTGCAGCGTTTCATGAAGTACGTGACATTTGACACCGAGTCATGTGACGATGCTACTGTAGTGCCGACAACTGAAGGTCAGTTTGTCTTTGCACGTTTCCTTGAGCAGGAACTCAAGGCTATGGGTTTGAGCGAGGTGGTGCTTGATGATAAGGGTTACCTTTACGCTACACTTCCTGCCAATTGTGATAAGGAACTTCCTGTGGTTGGTTTTATCGCGCATCTTGATACAAGCCCCGACATGAGCGGTAAAGATGTGAAACCGCGTGTCGTGAACTATGCAGGCGGTAATATCGTACTTTCGGCAAAGGATGATATTGTGCTTTCGGTATCAGACTTCCCCGAGGTACAGAAATATGCAGGTCAGGAGCTTGTTGTTACAGACGGGCATACATTGCTGGGTGCTGATGACAAGGCAGGTGTTGCCGAGATAATCACTGCAATCGAGTATCTGCAGGCTCATCCTGAGATAGAGCATGGCAAGGTACGTATCGCATTCAACCCTGATGAGGAGATTGGCCGTGGTGCACACAACTTCAATGTGCCTCTCTTCGGTTGCGATTGGGCTTATACCGTTGACGGTGGTGCTGAGGGTGAATTGGAGTTCGAGAACTTCAATGCCGGAAGCGCGCTCTTCAAGATTCAAGGCCGTAATGTCCATCCCGGTTATGCGAAAGGCAAGATGCTCAATGCCCTGCGTGTAGCGAATGCAATAGTATCTACAATACCTGCCAAGGAGTCTCCCGAATGTACCGATGGGTATCAGGGTTTCTATCACCTCATGGGTATCAATGGAGGTGTAGACCATGCCGAGGTTTCATATATCATCCGTGACCATAACAGTGATATATTCTCCAAGCGTATGGCTTTCATGCGTGATGTGGAGAAGGCGATGTGTGAGAGATACGGCAACGGAGTCGTTTCGCTTGAACTCAAGGAACAATACCGCAACATGCGTGAGCAGATTGAACCCAAGATGCATATAATAGAATTGGCAAAAGTTGCCATGCAGAAGGCCGGTGTGGTACCTCAGGTAAAGCCAATCCGTGGTGGAACAGACGGTGCACAACTCTCATTCATGGGTCTTCCATGTCCTAACCTCTTTGCCGGTGGAATCAACTTCCATAGCCGTTATGAATTCGTTTCGGTACAGGTGATGGAGAAGGCAGTGATGACAATCGTGAATATAGCGGCTGGAGTCAAAGAATTGGCTTGATTGAGCGATTGAAATGGTGGCAACAGCGTTGCGCGCGGTTGTAAATATTCAAATATAAGCAAGGCATCTTGAGTCTCAAGATGCCTTGCTTATATTTTGTACTTTCAGTCGAGTGTGTGGAGTATCTCTTCAATCACGTGCGGAAAGTGTTCATATTCCAATGCGTGTACCTTTGTTGCAACATCATCAGGGGTGTCTGTTGGTAGTACAGGACATTTTGCCTGAAAGAATGTTGTGCCTTTGTCATATTGTTCGTCTATGAGGTGGATGGTTATTCCGCTCTCTGTATCACCGCATTCGACCACTGCTTTGTGTACACGGTCGCCATACATTCCCTTGCCGCCGTGTTTTGGAAGCAGTGCCGGGTGGATGTTGACTATCCTGCCGGGGTATGCCTGAATGAGTTTTGCCGGAACAAGCAGAAGGAATCCTGCGAGTACCACAAAATCAATTTCGCGTTCCTTGAGCATTGCGATAATGCCGTCGGCCTCCATAAATTCGGCCTTTGTTACGACAGCGCATTCAATACCAAGCCTTTTGGCACGTTCAATGACATATGCATTGGGGTTGTTGGCTATGATGAACGAAACTTCTGCATAGCCTTTACCATTAAAGTATTTGGCGATGTTCTCAGCGTTTGAGCCACTGCCTGATGCGAGTATTGCAATCTTTTTCACGGTAATAGTGTAATAGGGGTTATGACATTTTATGATGTTGGTACAAGACGGCGCAGTACAGCCTCGCCATATGTCTTTGAGATCGGTATCTCCTTTACATTGGGTACACCAAGCTCAAGGAATATGTTTTCCTTTTCGCGGCGCATCACCTTTACAAGGTCAAGGTTTATCATGTATGAGCGGTGGCAGCGCACGATGTTTGTGTCGGCAAGCTGTTCGCTTATATCTTTCATAGTGATGCGCAATAGCTTCTTTTTTAGAATTTCGCCCTTCTGGTACCAGATGCAGATGTAATTGTCGGCAGATTCAATGTAGAGCAAGTTCTCTTTTGCGACGGAGAGTTGCAATACTCCTCGTGAATCGCGTATGGATATCAGGTTGCTCGATTTGAATCCGATGTTTTCGCCCATCAGCTCCTTAAGCTTGAAATTCTTGTTCTGGTACGAAAAATAGAGCACGCAGATGAAGTAGGGGATACCAAGGATGAAGATGGTATTCTGCAATGCGTTGATGTAGATTTCAAGCGGGTCGCTTGTGCCTATCTTGAGGTTGCTACCTACAATGAGTGCCAGCACGGTGAATGCTCCGGAAAGCAACAGCAACTCAATGAATACCCATCCTGCATATTTCAATACCGTAATATTGTGGTTAGGCTTCCGGGAATGTCTGTACATTATTATGCGGCTGATTGCAACCACAATCATACCGATACTGACAAGGACTGTTGACCAAAGAAAATATTTGGTTTGGGTAATCTCCTGTTTACCTATCCAATTGTTTGAACCGAAAGGCTTGTATATGTTGATGAAAGCAACAGCGAATATTGAAACGAAAAGAACCATTATTATCTGGTTTCTCTTCTCAAGCAGGTATTTGGGTACTTTCTGGAAAAATGTAGATGTGTATTCAATCATAAACGGGGCTCCTTTTACTGCACGTATGTGCGGTATGAGTAGTGCAAAGGTAAACAAATTTTTCATATTGATTAGGCTACTTCTTTTCTATAATGCCTAAAAATCTGCTTATTAACGTTAATTTGTATTTATTGTGAATCCTGTTTTTAAAATAGTGTATCATGTGTACACATTTTTTGAGAAAAAAAACATAATTTTGTGGTATGTTTAGTGTGTTGTGCGCTAATGATTATTATGAAATAAAATTGTTGGAATATGCCGGTAATTGATTACAGACATGTCGATATCCACATCGATTCCAAGATTATCCTGGAAGATGTGACCTTTGCTTTGGAGCAGGGCGAGTTCGCTTATATACTTGGTGCTGTAGGCTCCGGTAAATCTTCGTTGCTGAAGACTCTGTATGGTGAAGTTGATATCGAGCGGGGTGATGCAGTTGTGCTGGAGGATTTTAATCTTTTGAAACTGAAGAATAAAAGGTTGCAGCAACTGCGTAAAAAACTGGGTATTGTATTTCAGGATTTCCAGCTTCTGACCGACCGTTCGGTATATGACAATCTTGATTTCGTGCTCCGTTGTACCGGTTGGAAGAGTTTTGATGACAGGAAAGAGCGTATCAATCAGGTGCTTGAACTTGTGGGTCTTCCCGACAAGGGTTACAAGCATCCTCATGAACTGTCAGGCGGTGAGCAACAACGCATTGCGATAGCACGTGCGATTCTTAACCGTCCGGCAATACTTCTGGCAGATGAGCCAACCGGTAACCTTGATAACGAAACGGGTGATTATATAATGAGTCTGTTGCATGGCATTTCCAGAACAGAAGGTATGGCTGTGCTTATGGTCACCCATAACGAACATTGGCTGTCAAGATATCCGGCAACCGTATATAGATGCGAGAAGAAGAGATTTGTCAAATTGGTGTAGTGTAAGTTAAAAAGATTATATATGAAAGTATTGAAATTTGGCGGTACGTCAGTCGGGTCGGCTGAGCGTATGCAGAATGTTGTAAACCTTATCTCGGATGGCGAAACAAAGATTGTTGTTCTTTCTGCCATGTCAGGTACGACAAACTCACTCATAGAGTTTACCAATTATCTCAGGAATGGCAATCCCAACGGTGCGTGCGAGCACTCAACCGTGTTGCAGACAAAGTACATGCAGACAATCAAGGAACTCTACAAGAGTGAGGATGCTGCCAAGGCTGCGACAGAGAAAATCAATGAGGTGTTCGCTCATCTCCGTGAGTTGGCTTTCAAACCTTTGACCGATGAGCTTGAGAAGGAGATTGTTGCCCAGGGCGAGATAATGTCTACCAACATGGTGACATTCTACATGAAGGAGCAGGGTATCGATGTGGAACTCCTGAACGCACTCGAGTTCATGCGTCTTGCTGTCAACGGTGAACCGGATCTCGGTTATATCCGTGAGCATCTTATGCCGTTGCTTGATCTTGAAAACAAGAAGAGGATATATATAACCCAGGGCTTCATCTGTATGAACCATGAAGGCAGTTATGACAATCTGCAGCGCGGTGGCAGCGATTATACGGCGACACTGATAGGTTCGGCGGTTAATGCCGATGAGGTGCAGATATGGACCGATATTGATGGTGTACACAACAATGACCCACGTGTGGTGGAGAATACCTCTCCTGTCCGTAACCTGCATTTCGAGGAGAGTGCAGAGTTAGCATATTTTGGCGCGAAGATACTGCATCCAACATGTATACTGCCTGCAAAGCTTACCGGTACACCTGTGCGTCTGCTCAATACAATGGACCCGACTGCCGAGGGTACACGCATCGACAATAACCTTACACGTCCGGGAGAGATAAAGGCGATTGCTGCCAAGGACAACATCACGGCAATCAAGATAAAGAGTGGCCGAATGCTGCTTGCATACGGCTTTCTGCGTAAGGTATTCGAGATATTCGAGGCGCACAGGACATCTATCGATATGATCTGTACATCAGAGGTGGGTGTCTCTGTCTCTATTGATGACGATAAGAGACTCGATGATATTGTTGCAGAGTTGCAGAAGATAGGTACAATTACCGTTGACCGTAACATGTGTATCATTTGCGTGGTAGGTGATCTAAATTGGGAGAATGTGGGCTTTGAGGCGCGTGCAATGGAGGCTATGAAGGATATTCCTGTACGTATGGTCTCTTACGGCGGTAGCAACTACAATATCTCCTTCCTTGTTCGTGAGGAGGATAAGGTGAGGGCACTGCGTTCTTTGAGTGCTTCTATCTTCGATTCAAAAAAGTGATTGTAAGGATGAAAATGCAGTTCCCTGTTGAGGCTTTTGCCTCTATTGAGACTCCGTTCTACTACTATGATGTAGAACTGCTGAAGGCCACGCTTGAAACTGTTAAGCAGGAGGCGGCTAAATATGAAGGTTTTCATGTACATTATGCGATAAAGGCCAATTTTAATCCGCGCTTGCTTGAGATTGTGAATGCAGCCGGCATTGGTGCCGATTGTGTGAGCGGTGGCGAGGTGCGTGCTGCACTTGATGCAGGTATACCGGCATCAAAAGTCGTTTTCGCCGGTGTTGGCAAGACCGATAAGGAGATTGCTCTTTCGCTTGATGCCGGCATCTTCTGTTTCAATGTGGAGTCTGTGCCTGAGATTGAGGCTATCGAGAGGCTGGCCGCCGAACGTGGGGTGGTGGCTCGGATTGCAATACGCGTGAACCCGAATGTGGGTGCGCATACCCATGCGAACATTACGACAGGACTTGCCGAAAATAAGTTCGGTGTTAACTACGAGCAACTTGATGAGGTTATTGACGTGGTAGAATCAATGCCGCATCTCGAACTTGTAGGCCTGCATTTCCACATAGGTTCGCAGTTGTTGGTCATGGACGATTTCATTGCACTCTGTTGCAGAATAAACGAGTTGCAGGAATTGCTTTATGACACCCGAGGCCTTGTATTGCCACATATAAATGTAGGTGGCGGCTTGGGTATACGTTACGATTTCCCCGACAGGTATCCGATACCGGACTTTGAACTATATTTTGCGACATATGCGAATAATCTGAACCGTCGTCCGGGCCAGCAGGTGCATTTTGAACTCGGACGTAGCCTTGTTGCGCAGTGCGGTGCGCTCATTACCCGTGCTACATATATAAAGAAGGGTACATGCAAGCAGTTCATAATACTTGATGCAGGAATGAATGACCTTGTACGCCCTGCACTGTACGATGCATTCCATCGTGTAGAGAACCTTATGTCGACAGAGGCCGACGAGGTATATGATGTGGTTGGTCCTGTATGCGAATCTTCAGATGTCTTCTGCAAGGACCGCCGTATCCCGCGTACAAAGCGTGGAGATATAATGGCGATACGTTCAGCCGGAGCATACGGTGAAGCAATGGCATTCGGATATAACTGCCGTGAGATACCGAAAGCTGTGCTTTCTACAGATATTTGACTGGTGAATAAATGATAAGAGAAGGTGACCGTTCGGTCACCTTCTCTTATCATTTATTCAAACTTTATAGCCTTGGTCGGCTCAATTCTTGATATCAGCATCGAAGGAAGTACAAGTACTGCCGTAGATATGATGAACATTAAAACGTTCATAGGTATAAGCAACCAACTGAACTCAATGGGGACCCGGTCCATGTAGTACATTTCCGGGTCGATGGATATGAGGCCTGTCTGTTGCTGGACGATACACAGTGCAATACCGATGATATTTCCTATAATCATGCCTTTGCCTATTATGAAGCAGGCATAATAGATGAAAATCTTTCTGATTGATACATTCTTTGCGCCTATTGCCTTGAGGATGCCGATGAGGTTGCCCTTCTCAAGTATGAGTATGAGAAGTCCCGATATCATGGTAAACGCGGCAATGCAGATTACAAGAATGAGTATAATCCATACAGTCTGGTCGAGCACACCGAGCCATGTGAACATGCCTGGGTATAGTTCCTCAATTGTGGGTGTAGAGATTCGGTCACCGTTTTTGTATGCATGTTCTGCGCCTATTCGGTTTATCTGCATTCTGACGTCGTCTATTCTGCTGTAATTGTCAATGGTGATTTCTATGGCAGATACCTCATCCTTCTTCCAGTCGTTTACACTGCGTGCAGTGTAGATGTCGGTAAATGAGAGTGCATTGTCGAGTTCTGTTATGTGTGTCCTGAAAATGGCTGCGACAGTGAGCCGGCGTGCTTTCATGCCGCCTTCAATGAAATAGATGGTAATCTTGTCACCGATTTTGCTCTGCATCTTGTCGGCAAGGCTCTTCGAGATGACAATCTTGCCGCTTGATGCAGTGTCGGTGAATTCCGGCATTTCGCCTTCTATGATACAGGAGTTTATGAAACTGCAATCATACTCCTTGCCTATTCCTTTGATAGCGATACCTTCGTATTCGTTGTTGGCGACAATCATTCCTGTTTTCTGTATGAATGGTTGTACCTTTTCAACGCCTTCAACCTCTTTCAGCTCTTTCAGCAATGCTTTGTCGGCTATGAGTGAGCCCTCGCTCCGGTTGTCGGCACTGACACCTGCAACCTGCATGTGTCCTCCAAAGCCATACACCTTTTCGCGTATCTCGTTCTTGAAACCGACAATGATGCAAATTGAGGCTATCATTATGATAGTGCCTACAGCCATTCCCCATTGTGCTATGGCTACAGCCGGACGCGATATGCGTTTCTCGCCCTTGCGGGTAGAGTACAGTCTCTTGGCTATGAAGAATTCAAGGCTCATGCTGTCTGGTGGCTTTAAAGGGTCAGAATTTCTTCAGTGTCAGCGTCGCTTTATTTGATTGGAGTACCATTCCGTTGCGGTCGAGGTGGAGTACCTTGAAACGTTCGTCTGTAGGGTTGTAAAGTCCAAATCCTTCAAGTCCGCTCGTTTGTGTAATCATCTGTACAAAGAGTGAATCTCCTACATGTTGGAAACGCCCTTTGGCACCACCAATCTCAATAAGGTCAAGCTGTACTGCCCAGAAACGGCTTTCGCCTCTGGTGTTGATGATGGAGTCGTTTTCACTTAACTCGATCTGCTGCAGTTTCCAGAATCCGCCAAGGTCGCCATTGTCATCCTCTTTCTGGCACGAGGTGAAAACAATCAGTCCAAGCAGAAGTATTGCTATCTTTTTCATAATATCCAGTTGTTAGAAATTGAAAACATTACGGCGTGTTATGGTAATCATGCCGCCATAGTTGTTGCCGTAGAGCTCACCTTTGTCAAAGGCGAACGATGTGGTGATGCTCCATTTTTTCATGAACGATGGCTTGAAGGTTAGCTCAACAAGCCCCGAGGTGTTTTCTTTTATTTCAAGGAATGGCCTTGAATATGTACCCCAGTTGTTGCTCTTTGTAAACAGAAGGCGGTAGTCAAGCCAACCGAGTGGACTGCCCTCAATACCGAAGTGGAACGCCTCGACACGATTGTTGTATATCATCAAAGTACCGTCATTGTTGTATACCGGTGATGAAACGAGTGGGGTACCTATCATCATGCCGTAGTTGAACCAGCCGTTGTATGTGTGGTGCCAATAGTTGTTGTCAGCGCAACTTATCTGGTCGGGAATTTGGCTGTTTGTGTCGTGGTATATTGGTCCGGACTGGTTCTTAAGGTTGAAATATTCGAAAGTAACACCATTTATCCAATTGAACTTCTTTAGTTCAAGTTCCAATCCGACAAGTTGCTCGGTCCAGATTCCGTATTCCCAGAACATCTGCGAATGGTCCTCGAATGCATGCTCGTATGTCAGGCGTAGTTTCCACTCATTATCGTTCCATGTAATTGCACCAAGATAACTTCCAAGTACATTGCCGGCAATATTTACCTGGTCTGCAATATCATATTGTGAGTCGCCCTTTGTGGGGATAAATGCTTGCAGGTAGTCTTTAAGCCTTGACGGATTGTGTAGACATCTGCCGGGTTCATTAAGTCTGTTGTAGACAGTTCCTCCGAACTGTGTTGCCATATGCAGGCCCAATTCGGCTGTAAGTGGGAACTTCTTTCCGTTACCAATACGCAGGAAACCGCTCTTTGAGTGGTAGCGTACGCCTGTTGTACGTGCCTTGTCCGGTGCTACGAAATCTTTCTGCCAGTTCTCATCTGTAAACCATCCGTATGCTATGTGACCGCGTATTCCCAGCCAGCCTTTTGTTCCTGGGATATTCCAGTATTTGGGCAACTCAATGCGTATCTGTGGAATTGGGCGTGCATTGCCGCTTTCGGTGAGTGCACCGGTTGTCAAGCGATGGTTCTTGAGTTCTCCCCAACGCTCTTTCTGGCCTAAAGAGATTCTTAGCCTTTTCCATGAGAAATCGACATAGGCTTGTTGGACGAAGACGTTTGAGGTGAGGTTGTCTCCTCCTACAACGTCTGCTCCCCAATCAAGAAAAATACCGCCATTCAGGAAATGTCTGCCTTCTACACCTATGCGTGCGTATGCCCAACCATTTTCGTGGCTGCCCATTCCCTGGCGGTTGCTGAAGTGCCACATAGGGGCATAATCACCGCTGCCTGCTACACCGCCTGCCTCATATGAGGTCTTTATTGTATTGTATTCAAACGGGCCGCATCTCTGTCCCAGCAACGCGCTGTCGACCTTTGCTACAAATGTCGTGTCTGTAGTCTGAGCATTGGTCCCGATTGTTATGAACAATGCTGCCAGTAATGTAAAATACCTGAATGCTTTCATGGATTAATGCTGTAATTCACCTTTATATATTATGTGCAAAGATAATCAAAATGTTCCGAATGAGTGATGTTCTTATGATGTTTAATGTATGACGGTTAATGTTTAGTGTTTAACGTTTAGTGGTTCAGTAGCAAAAAGGTGTGGGCTGCGTTAAATTCCACAGAAAACCGCCACGGCCTTGTGGGCTGTGGCGGTTTTTATGTCAAGTAAGAATAAGTTCTTATCTGCAAACGTTCTCAACCTTGAAGTTTGTAACCTTGCTCTTGAAGTTGCCTGCCTTCTCAAGCGGGAACACGAGTGTGCGCACGTAGTACATCTTGTCTTTGCCGCCCTCGTTGTGGTAGAGTGTCTGCTTGTCGAGTGTTTCAACGAGCTTGCCGTTCACGAAGAGCTTTGTAACCTGCTGGTTACCGCTTATTGTAACGTGAGCCTTCTCACCTGGGAAGAAACTGTAGTTGAATGTCATCAGGTAGCCGTCGCGTGAGAAACCGATCTTGCCGCTAACAGGGTCGGCAAGGTAGAAGACAGCGTCGCGTGAGCTTGTCAATACAGTGCCCGGGCACTCCTTTGCTGCAACGATGTCGAATGATACGCTGTACTCATAACCGACCTCTCTGATGCCTGTCTCCTTTACAAGGTCGGTTGCAGGCTTGAGCGCAGGAACCTCAACGAGTGTTCTCTTCTCGCCGCTGAAACGGCCTGCGATGTTGAGGCCGGGAGCGTCGCTCAGTGCAAGGCGTGCCTTGTCGAACTCTTCATAAGGAACAGCCGGCTTAGCGCCTGTCCACATCTTCACTGCCATTGTCTGCATTGCAGGGAATACGCGGTAGTGGATATCCTTGCAGCTGATACCATTGCCTGCGTGGTCGTTCCATACCGCGAAAGAACCGCCCTTGATCTGCGGGTGCTTCTCCTCGAATGTCTGGTTGCCGATTACAGCCGGAGTCCAATTGTCGTAGAGGTGCTTACAGTTAAGGTAGTCATAGTAGTAGCCTGCTGCAGGTACGATGTATGTAAGGCCGTCGGGGATGCTTATGACATCATAACCGAGCTTTATCATCTCATTAGGGTCGGCATATCCGTTGTACCATTCGTACATGAGCACGTTGTCTACCTTTACAGGGGTGTTGCCTTTAGCGTGTGTCAATGCGCCCCAAACGCAAGCCTGCTTGCCATACATCTCGGCTGTGCGGATGCAGAAGTCGGTGAAGTAACGGAATTTCTCAACGACGGCTGTGTCACGGTTGGAGTACTCGTCGGTACCTACGTGGAAACGTGGGCCGCGGAAAACGGGCTCATCGCCGCCGAGGTACTCCATGAAGAGTGAGTCGACGAATGTGTATGTGCCTGGGTTGAAGAGGTCGAGGTGGTCAAGACCATACTCCTTGCTGCCGAGTTCGGGACGGTAGTGAACGAATGCCAAAGAGTGAGCAGGCACGTCAATCTCAGGGATAATCTCAACACCTACGCGCTCTGCATGCTTCTGAAGCTCGATGAACTCCTCCTTTGTGTAGTAGCCGTCGCGTGATGTAAGGCCTGGGAAGAAGTCGCTCTCGAGGCGGAAACCGGATGGAGTCTTTGCCCAGTCGTGGTTGAAGTACTGCTTGAAAGCATTGTCGTTCAAATGGATGTGGAATGTGTTCATCTTGTAGTATGCCATGAAGTCAACATACTCGTGCAGGAAGCTGATAGGGATGAACTTACGGCCGCAGTCGAGCATGAAGCTGCGCATCTCATAGTCGGGGTAGTCAACGATGTTGCCCTTGGGGAGTACGTTGCCTTTGTTCTGCTCTGCAATCTGCAGCAATGTACGTGTAGCCCACATTGCACCGCGTGCTGTTGTTGCTGAAATTTCAACCTTGTCGGCGATTTTCATTGTGTAGCCCTCATTGCCGAGCTTCTTGTTTTTCTTGATACCGAGAACAATGTCACCCTTTGCAGCTTTGCCCTCGACAGCCTCCAGCTCAACACCTGTCATCTTCTTGTAGTCGCAAGCAAGCTGCTTTGCAACTTCGGAAAGAGTAGTGTTGTTCTTAGGGTATACAATTCTTGTTTTTTCTGTTATCGCAAATTCACCTGTTGAGCCTTTCCACTCGCGGAGTTCAGGGATTACAAACGGTTTCACGTTCTTGCCGGTTGGTGCTGCCCAAGCCGACACAGACAGTGCAACGACTGCCAAAAGTAGCATGATTCTGTTTTTCATTTTGTTGTTGTTTATGGTTATAATTAATTATTGTTTTATCGTTTTTATTGTAATACTTGGTCTATTTGTTCTTCAAGTCCTTTATTGTGTGGAGCTGCCATATCGGGTAGTTCCAGGTTTCAGATCTTGACAGTTTCCTGAATTTGATGCAGTTCTTTACCTTCCAGATATATGCATTTATGTAATCCTTTTTTGATGTGATAACAGAGTGTTCGCCGTAATGTCCGAAATTGCCATATGTCATTATCAGCAGGAATACCTTTTTTGCCAGTTTCTTGTCCTTGTCTGTCAGTTCACAGACAGTGTATTCTTTCGGTAGTCCAAGGTAGTCCGTGGCTATTGCTGTCACAGCCTTGTATGTCTCCCAAAGCTGTAACTCCTTTGTGTATCTGATGAACAATTCCTTGTCTATCTGTTTTTGGTACTTGTATGCAAACAGAACCCAATCGCACACTTGTCTGAGTCCCAGCCCTGAGAAAATCATGTGTCTCATCATGTGGGATAGCAGTTGTAATGCGTTTGCCAGCGGAGGGAATACAGTGAACTCTTTTCCGTTTATATCGATTCTTTGCTCCTCGCTCTCAAGAAGTTGTGCTATTATCTCATTGTAACGCTTCTGTAGCCTTTTCGTGTAGAACGTGGCACTTTTCTTGTGGATTTCTACCTTGAAACCCATGTATGTCGTTTCTGTGTGTGAATTGTTCGGTTCGTCCTCTAACTGAAAGCCCTTCGAATTAAAGTATTTCAAGATTTCTCCAAACTGTTCTTCTTCTAAATAGATATCAATGTCTCCACATATCCTATGTTCTGGGATTGGGTAGTTTTGTGCAACACTTTGCCCTTTGAGAAGATATGGTTCAATATTTTGCTCCCTACACTCCGATATAAAGCAGAACAGAGCATTATTCATCCTTTCATTCTGCGTCTCAATGGCTCTCTGTGTCATTATCCATTTTAATAGTAATGGTGTTTTAGGTCTTTGCTCTTCTTGTAGTTTAGAGATTGCATCGAGCATTATTCCTGTGACGGTCTGCTCTTTTGATATGGAAAACATCTCCTCCCATTCATCGTTATTTGGCGTATCAGACAATGTTGGTGGAGTACTCCATAAAGCACTTCTTAACAAGGTGAAAAAATAATCTTCAAGATTATTCATATTGCAATCAAACTTATTCTGCACTTGTATCTTTTACTTGCTAAATGTTATTTATTGACTTCGCTTGTTATTCTTTCAAGAGAATTTTGAACCTTGTCAATGCATAGGTTTAGTTCAAAGTTTTCCAAATAGAATTTATATCCATTTTCCCCAATAGAGATACGATCCTTGTGACTTAGCTCGCTTACTTCTTTAATAGTCTTTGCCATGCCTTCAATGTCGTCTGAATTTACACACCATCCACATTTTGCAGCCTTGACAACTTCTTGTCCTTCTCCGTTCAGCATAGCCAATATAGGTTTCTTGTTTACCATGTATGCTTGTACCTTTGCGGGTAATACTAGATTAAAGGCTATTTCGTCGGCCAATGAAACAAGCATGACATCGGCTTTTGCAAAAAACGCAGACATTGTGTCAATAGGCCAACGTCCCATGAGATGTACTGTGTCTTCCAGTTTGTTCTGCTTGGCAAATTCTTCAATCCATGTTTTTTTACGACCGTCTCCAACAAAAACAAAATGAATGTCTTTTTCGTCTTTGAGCAATAGGGCGCTTTTCATTACATTTTCCATGTTCTGCGCTTCTCCAATGTTGCCGGCAAACATTATGATGAATCCCTCGGGTAGTGCAGGTATCTTCTTGAACTCTGCGTTCTTTGATGTGTCTTCGCAGAAGTTGGGTAGATATTTAATCTTTTCTTCAGGTACGCCCTTATCCAATAGTAATTTCTTGAATCCCATAGAACTGATGTGAATGATGTCATTGTTGCGGTAAACCATTCCCATCATTTTTTCTATGACATTGTATATCTTGGGATTGTGTATACCACCGGCAGCAAGGCTTTCAGGCCACATGTCAAGAATCCAGTGGTCAACGGGGGTGCGTCGTATCTTCTTTATCAATACGGCCGGTAAACATATGAATGCAGGAGAGGTGTTGTGTATGAAAATATAGTCATACTTGTGGAATATGGCCTGGTATAATCCGTAAAAGAAAAAGAAAAACATTGAAGACGCATAATGTATCATCATTCGCAATGATTTTCCGTTTCCTCTTGGTATATGAGGAACACGTACTACTGTCACACCATTTATTTTTTCGCACCTCTTCTTGAACAGAGAATATCCTTTGTGATATTTCCCTTCTGGATAGTCAGGGATACCTGTCAGCACTTTGACATCATATCCACGTTTTACCAATTCAAATGCAATGTCGTTGCATCTGAAAGTCTCAGGGTAGAAATGGTTGGTAAGTAGTAGGCAACTTTTCTTTTTCTTCTCTGCCATGGTATTCCACAAATGAATGATTGTATTATTCTTTTCTCCAAACCATCTTGTTTACAACACCGGTGTAACTCTGTATGAGCTTTACTATCTTGGTAGAGACGTTCTCATCCACATAGTTTGGAACAGGGAGTCCGTGGTCGCCTTCGTTGTTCATTCTTACTGCTACATCAACAGCCTGTAGAAGGTCGTGCTCGTTGATGCCGGCAAGCACAAAACAACCTTTGTCAAGAGCCTCGGGACGCTCAGTACTGGTGCGTATACACACTGCCGGGAACGGGTGTCCCACGCTTGTGAAGAAACTGCTCTCCTCGGGTAGTGTGCCGCTGTCGCTTACTACTGCATAGGCATTCATCTGCAGGCAGTTGTAGTCGTGGAAACCGAGTGGCTCCTGGCGCATGACGCGCTTGTCGAGAACAAATCCGCTTGCGTCGAGGCGGTTGCGACTACGTGGATGGCAACTGTATAGTATTGGCATGTCATATTTCTCGGCCATAGCATTGATGGCATTGAAAAGTGACAGGAAGTTCTTTTCGGTGTCAATGTTTTCCTCGCGGTGAGCACTCAGGAGAATATATTTGCCTTTCTCCAGGCCCAGACGCTTGTGTACATCACTTGCCTGAATGTCGGCAAGATTTTCGTGCAACACCTCTGCCATAGGTGAACCGCTCACGTATGTGCGCTGTGGAGCTACGTTGCTTGCGTTGAGGTAACGGCGTGCATGCTCGCTGTAGCAGATGTTTACATCGCTGATGATGTCAACAATGCGGCGGTTTGTCTCCTCGGGAAGGCACTCGTCCCAGCAACGGTTGCCGGCCTCCATGTGGAAGATAGGTATGTGCAGACGCTTTGCACCTATTACGCTGAGGCAACTGTTTGTGTCACCAAGTACAAGTACAGCATCTGGCTTTATCTGTACCATAAGCTTGTAGCTTGCATTCAGTATATTGCCCATCGTGGCTCCAAGGTCATCGCCTACTGCGTCCATGTACACCTCGGGGTCCTTGAGCTTGAGGTCATGGAAGAATACACCGTTGAGGTTGTAGTCATAGTTCTGACCGGTGTGTGCCAGAATGCAATCAAAATACTTTCGGCACTTGTTTATTACTGCGGCAAGGCGTATGATTTCGGGGCGTGTACCTACGATAATCAACAGTTTCAAGCGTCCGTCGTTCTTGAACTCGATATTTGAATAGTCTGTTCTGATTTCCATAATTATTTTTGTTTTTGGTTATTTGTTATTGGCTTTTGATAGAGATTCTTCACTGCGTTCAGAATGACAAAACAACGTTTTGTTATCGGTGAGTTTTGCAAAAGTAAAACGATCCAATGACCTCTTCTTTTGTTATCGGTGAGTTTTGCAGCAACAGGTCAAACGTTGCATAGCCGTAGGTCATGCCGTTTGGGTTGCGAAAAGCAAAACGAGTCAATGACAGTGCAAATATAGAATGACAATGCCAACCGCCAATCACACCGGTTCACCGTAAGTGTCTGGGCGGTTCGGGTCGAAATTCTCGTTGCACCAGATAATTGTCACAAGGTCATCAGTCTGCGATAGGTTAATGATATTGTGAGTGTATCCGGGAATGGTTTCGACAACCTGTATGTTGTCTCCACTTACCTCAAAATCTATTACTTCGTCGCTACCGTGCTTGCGTTGCTGTATGAGCCCGTGACCATGTACAACAACGAACTTCTCAATTTTTGTGTGGTGCCAATGCTGGCCTTTGGTGATACCGGGCTTTGAGATGTTCACAGCAAACTGGCCGTGGTGCTCAGAACGTATGAGTTCAGTATAACTGCCGCGGGCATCAATGTTCATCTTTACAGGATATGCAAACTTTTCCTTTGGCAGATAACTTAAATAGGTCGCGTGCAGGGCTTTCTCGAATGCATTACTTAACACCGGCACGGCAAGTGAGTCGTTCATCTTGCTGAACTTCTCGAGCAACTCTACTATTTCACCGAGTTTTACTCTGTGCACGGTGGGTACAAAGCAGAACTTGCCATCGCAATGCTCCTTGCCTGCAGCTGCAGCAATGAGTTCGTCAACGACATCGTCAATGTAGCACAGGTTGAGCAATACATTGGGGTCGTTCACTTGAATGGGAAGACCATTGGCTATGTTGTTGCAGAATGTTGCTACGGCACTGTTGTAGTTGGGGCGGCACCATTTGCCGAACAGGTTCGGGAAACGGTACACAAGTACCTTTGCGCCGGTTTCGGCAGAATAGTCGAACATCAACTGCTCTCCTGCGCGTTTGCTTTCGCCGTAGGGATTGTCAAGTTCGGCTTGGATAGATGAACTTATCATAACAGGGCAGTTGTTCTTGTACTTCCTCAAGGTGTCGAGCAGGGTAGATGCAAAACCGAAATTACCTTCCATGAACTCCTTTGGGTCTTGTGGACGGTTCACTCCTGCAAGGTTGAATACAAAATCGCACTCCTTGCAATAGGTGTCGAGTTCTTCTGGTGTGCTGTCAATATCATACTTGAATATCTCCAACCCTTCGCCCTTAAGGTCATACCATTTTGCTTTTCCTTGTGCAATGTTCTCAAGTTGTGCACATAGGTTCTGTCCTACAAAACCTTTTGCTCCGGTTACAAGTATCTTCATTGTATTATGTCCTTGTAATTAAATTGTTAGAATGTCATCTTCTGTAAGTGGTGTGTATGCACCATCCTTGGCTTCAAATATTACTGTGCCGGGTTCCAGTACCTCAACGGTATGCCATTGTCCGGCAGGTATTTGCAACGCAGGGCATTCGCCCCCGGTTTGCATTAGAATGGTATCTGTTACTTCGCCACAATCGTTATAGAATATCTCTTTAAGACTGCCGCGTACCATAATCACCGTTTCAGCTGTGAAACGGTGACGATGTATTGGCAAAATGGTGCCCGGTTCCAACGCATTGAGCATACGCTGTGAGGCGTCATCCTGCGATGTACGCATGTCCATGTTCATTCTCAATCGCTCGCTCGCTTTTGCTTTTTGCGTAAGCGAGTCAAGCAGTTCCTTGTCTATTTTCATGGCTATTAGTTCTTGGTTTTGACTATTGGCGCTTGGCTTGCCAACCTCTAACGGCCAACAACCATCCGCCAATGTCTAAATTATTCCGAACGTATTTCCTTTGCTTTTGAGCGTGGTTGCAAACCAAGGTCCTCACGAATGAAGCGTAACTTAAGGAGCAATTCCTTCATGCCCTCAACGTCAAGGCGGCGTGTGTTGTGGCTGTGGTAGTCTTCAATTTTTGAAACCTCCTCGTTGCCGTCGGTGAAGAACTTGTCGTAGTTCAAATCGCGTGTGTCGCAAGGTATGCGGTAGTAGTCGCCCATGTCAATGGCCTTTGCCATCTCCTCACGTGTAACGAGTGTCTCATATAGCTTTTCACCGTGGCGTGTACCTATTACCTTTACTTCGGTTTTGCCATACTTGGGGTCAATCTGAGCATATGTCTGTTTCAGTGCCTCGGCAAGTGTCACAAGTGTTGCAGCCGGTGCTTTCTGTACGAAAAGGTCACCATTCTCACCATGCGTGAAGGCGTAGATAACCAAATCCACTGCATCGTCAAGTGTCATCATGAAACGAGTCATGTTGGGGTCTGTGATTGTGATTGGCTTGCCCTGTTCCATTTGCTCAACCCACAATGGAATAACCGAACCGCGGCTTGCCATTACATTACCGTAGCGTGTGCAGCAGATTGTAGTCTGAGCATTCTGTCCCAGTTCGCGTCCCTTGGCTATAGCAACCTTTTCCATGAGTGCTTTTGAAATACCCATGGCATTTATTGGGTAGGCTGCCTTGTCGGTAGAAAGCACAACGACGTTCTTTACTCCGTGTTCAATAGCCGAAAGAAGAACATTGTGTGTGCCAATGACATTTGTCATGGTTGCTTCCATGGGGAAGAACTCGCAAGATGGAACCTGCTTCAAGGCTGCTGCTGCAAATACATAGTCAACACCGCGCATAGCCACATCAACCGATTCTCGATTGCGTACGTTGCCGATATAGAATTTTACCTTGGGATTCTGTAGTGCATGGCGCATGTCATCCTGTTTCTTCTCATCACGAGAGAAAATACGAATCTCCTTAATGTCGCTGTCGAGGAAACGACGCAATACTGCATTACCGAATGAGCCGGTACCGCCTGTAATCAACAGGACTTTGTCTTTGAAAATTGACATGATATATTATTTATAAGTATATTATAAACTGATAAGTTCTGTAAATGTGCTATTTACATTAATTAATTGCAAATATAATAATTATATTTTTTATCAATGATGTTTAGTGTGCTTTTTTGGATTGATTTCGCATGAATTTCATAATTCTACTGTACTCCTGTTACTTATTGTGTTTCAAGAAGACGTTTTTTTTGAAATATTTGTAATATTATCAATAAAAAGAAGAAAAAGGTTGCATTTTCATCCTCTCCGGTTCAACCGCACACGCAACCCTTTTCCCTTTTGCTGCAATCGCTGTAAAATCAATGATTGTAGCTTTTCTTTGTTTGATTCTCCTATTCGAAGTAATCTTTCAGTTCTTCCCTTAACATAGCCCTTGATACAAATATTCTGCTTTTGACTGTGCCAAGCGGAATATCCAATATTACTGCAATCTCGTCATATCTGTGCCCATCGATCAATAGGGTGATAACCTTGCTGTTCTCGGCAGGCAATTGTTTTACTGCATTGTAGATGTCTTCCGTTTCACTGGCGATAATACATCTGTCTGCCATTTGGTTAGTTCCTTGATATATATCAAGATAGTTCTCTACCGCACTCATTCTCTCCTCTCTTTCAGCACTGTTAAGGAACGAATTTAGCATTATTCTCTTTGCCCATGCAGCAAAGCATTTGTTCTCCCTGTACTTGTCACGTTGCACCAGTACCTTCAGGCTGGTCTCCTGTAGCAGGTCCTCAGCGCGGAACTTGTCTTTTGTCAGACGTCTTGCATAAATGAGCAATTCTGTTCCTATTCCCAATAATTCTTTCTCGATGTCCGTCATTTTGCATTATATGTGTGGTGACTCACTTCATGCAATATAACACCTAAATACTGTATTTTGTTTTACGCTTAACATAAATTAACTATTTCTGCCAAAAATTGTACAAAAATGCAGTTTGTAAGAATTTTGTGGCTAAAAAACTTGCAAACCCCTATTTCGAGATTGTATATTTGGAAAAAATTAAGTATTATGAAAAACGAAAAAGCAACACTCCCAAATTCAAGAACATCTGAAGTGAGAAACAACACAGTCAAAGATGAGCAGTTGTCTCTTATGTTAAATTTCGGATTCTCCAGAAAGCAATATTATTCCAGGTCGGCAGAATTTGAAGTAGAAAGGATAACTCCTTACCCTGCAACTCCTGAGGAGTATGGGCTTCTTTGCCATGGTTTTGGAGGTTACCGTATTGAGCTTTCACCTTACAGAGGTGTGTTCAATGAAATACGTTTCCGTGGATGTGGAAACGGAAAAGAAGCCGTATGTGGATATATCGTAGATAAAAATGGCTGTATTGAATCCATAGCACTCGAACCGGACAATGATGAAGGGTATGCACTCCTGCCGTTGACTCCCGATTCCCATGCACTCTTTGCCAGTGTGCCAATGCAGGGTGGCAAACCTGTGTGGGAGAGTATTACCGTTCAGTTCGCATCAGGCAGCGCTATCATAAATGATGCAAGTTGCTGAAGAACGCTTTAAACGGTCGCGGATAGAGATCCTTGACTTTGCTCAAGATGACAGGGCGGGACCTGAAACATAAGAAAAAGAGAATAATCGCGAGGTTATTCTCTTTTTCTTTCAACACAGCAACCTTTTCCTCTGCACTCGCTTACTTGCAGCTTTCCTCTGTTCTCTGTACTCTGTTCTCTGTACTTAAACCGCGAACTTGTCATTTTGAGCAAAGCGAAAAATCTCAATTAACTTTCCACTTTCATCTTTCCACTTTCCACTTTTTGGGCACCCACAAGGGATGCCCCTACGACATCTGTTCTCTGTATTCTGCGATCTCATTCAGAATGTTTTCCAAAATGTATTCATCGCTCATTAATTGGAGACCATACTTGGGATCGGAGAGTTGTATGTATGTTTTAGTAGAATAGAAGGTGCTCAAAGCCTGTTCTTCATCAATCCCAAGCCTATCGGCGAGCATCATTATGATGTGGCTCTTTTTGCGCCATAATACGGAATCTCTCATAATCAGTTCCTTATAATATTATGCTGTCAACAAATGATAAATATTTATCAATAACCTCTTGGTTAAGAATGCATATCTGGTGGTTTATTTTCTTATAACGCAATTGCCCTAAAGCCTGTTCCACTGTTATAATACCTTTTTCGTAATCCTCAACAGTATCAATTACATTGTCATTCGCAACACCGCCTTCAACAGCATCATATATTGATGACACATCTTTACCTCTTCTGCATGCCACAACATAATCCAGCCACTCAATGTCATAGGTGTCGAACCTTTTAAACCTGACATTCTCCTTTTGTGCCTTTTCAATGTCAAAATGATATACATTTACAACGCCTCTTGTATCGCGTCCCATTCGGCTGGCAATTATTGTCGCCCAATCTCTTGCTTGCGATTCAATTTGCGTTAAATAAAACCCTGGACCAAAATCAAGATTTTTCCTTCCTATTTTTGCCAATGGGGCAGGAATTGGTAAATATGTACCGTGGTAAAGTGTTATCATATAACGGTCTCTTTTTTTTCTTTTTCCCAATTGTTTAGAGTCTCTATTGTGTCATCAACAACCCAGTCCAGACTTTGAGTGTGCAACAACTCATAATGTTTAATCAGTCGAGAATGGATTATGTCTTGTTTATTAAGTCTTTTAAACATCTCCTCACCCGATATGTTAAGCTTTTTTGCGCAACCTTCAATGGCCATTACTGCAAAATGTATCCTCCTGTATTTCTCGTCATTATATAAGTTACTCATTATATTCTTGATTTATTTTGCTAAGATAGCAAATGATTTTTAGAAGTTGTCTGAATTTATATCATCATTTTATTTTTATAGCAAAAATAGCATTTTTTTTATTTTTTAAGGGCGCAAAGAGGAAAGATGAAAGAGTACAGAGGAAAGAGCATCCCTCGTGGGTGCCCGAAAAATATTCAAGGAGATTTCTCAGTCGCTATGCTTCTTCGAAATGACAAGTTTGCGCCAAACAATATGGCTCTTTTATCTTTTATCTTTCATCTTTCATCTGTACTCTGTACTCTGTTCTCTGTACTCTGTAAAGTGTTGTTTCAGCAACCTTTCCTGTTGTGGCCGGTGATATCTTTGTTGCCAACCGTTAATGAACTCACCCATGACAACAACCGCGCACCTGTCATTCCGAAGGAGTTGTGCGACTGAGAAATCTCAGAAAACCATTGACAGAGATCCCTCGGCGCTCCGCTTTGTCGGGATGACAAAAACGCGGGTAACAAGGCTAAGACTTATGTTCTTATGTCTAAAAATAGAGACAAGAAACAAAAATTGTCCCTCAGCTTATAACCCCTCCGGCAAAATGCTTTGCTTGAGTGGACATCGTGAAACGATGAGTCTATACGTCATTAATGAGATTTATAATTAATTATTGTTAAAGCCTGCCGGCGTCTTGTGGTATTTTGTACATTTTTTAATCAATATAAATAAACAGACACAGAAATGTGTATTTTATGTTGGCTACTGCAATTGAAAAGGTGTTGTAGTTATTTTTTTGCTCTTTTTATAATATATTTGTGCAAAAATCAACTTTATCGTTGTTTTTTTGCCTGATAAATAGATAAAGTGTATATTTGCATTAAATTCACGTACAATGGCAACAAAAGAAGAGGTACAGGCTTTTTTGGACGATTTCCATACAAAGATGAGGATTTTTGGAATCCTGTATAGGGATGATAGAGGAAAGAACCAGAAAACTATAGAAGAATTGGAGATTGTTCCGTCATATAGGAAAATTATAATAGAAAACCTTGCTTCTGATGATTATGTTGAAGGACCTGTTATTGACACGCTGAATAATCTGGGTGAAATGTGGGTGTTTGGAAAAGATGTTAAGGGCCGGGAAATATACATAAAGATTATGCTCGGTAGAACAAATTGCCAAACAATATGTATATCATTTCATATATCAGAAAAACCGCTACAATACGCTTTTAAATAATAGGAGGTATAGATATGAAAAGTCCGTTTACAGGTAAAGACATGAAACGTGTCTATGAGAAGCGCTCATGGAATTTTCGTGGGGAGCAATTTGAATACTACCATTTGTCATGGTGTTGTGAGGATACCGGTGAATCTTTTACAACAGATGAAAGCGATACTGCAGGTTTTGTTCAAGTAACAAACCAGTATCGTACAAAATACGGCATACCTTATACCGATGAGATTATTGAAGTTCGTAGGCGTTACGGTATAAGCGCATCTAAAATGTCTCTTATTCTGGGTATTGGAACCAATCAATATCGTTTGTATGAACAAGGGGAGGTTCCAAGTGTCTCTAATGGAAGGATGATACGTTCCATTATGAACCCTAAAGTTATGTTAAGTATGCTTGAGAGTTCAAAGAACCTTTTCTCAAACAGTACGGAATATGAGAGGTTATGGTTGAAAATCAACGAAGTAATTGAGAATAACCGAACTAAACGGATGATAGAAAAGTATGAAGTCTCACGAATATTCAGCAATGTGCGAGGTGCAGCCAACGGATATGCCGCAACATCTCTCGATAGGCTAAAGAACATCATGTTGTATATATTGGAGAAATGCGGTGAAGTTTGGTATACAAAAATGAATAAACTTCTTTTTTACATAGATTTTGTTTCGTATCGTGAACAAGGAACCGCAATGACAGGCTTGACATATAAAGCAATCAGCTATGGACCGGTTCCTGACAGATGGGATAAAGTATATAGTGAATTCCCGGAAATAATGCAGGAATTGCGTCCTGTAGGAGAATACACAGGAAGTGTATTAAAATCTAACGCAAATTCCGATACCTCTTTGTTTTCTGATGCAGAGTTAAAAATCATGGATATGGTTTGTTCTTCTATGGGTAGTTACACAGCACGAGCACTATCAGAGCTTAGTCACAAAGAAGATGCCTGGATAACAAACAAAGAAGCCCATTCATACATACCATATGATTCAGCTTTTTCTTTGGTAGCTATATAGAATTGCGGCTTTGCCAAGCCAAACTTGCCTTGTGATGTTAGAATCATGCAATGCAATTATACTATCCTCGCCCTCTGTAATGCCTGTAGAAAAAATAGAAAGTTCCAATATGTAAAGAAATACAAGATTCTTCACTTCGTTTAGGATGGCTGGAAGGGTCAAAAACATAAGAAAGAGAGAACAACCTCAAGGTTGCTCTCTCTTTCTGTCATTTCAGCAACCTTTCCTGTTGTGGCCGGTGATATCTTTGTTGCCAACCGTTAATGAACTCACCCATGACAACAACCGCGCACCTGTTATTTCTAAGGAGTTGTGCGACTGAGAAATCTCAGAAAACGATTGACAGAGATCCCTCGGCGCTTTGCTTTGTCGGGATGACAAAAAGGCGGGTAACAAGGCTAAGACTTGTGTATTTATTAAATTATTATACAGAAGCCCCGTAGGGGCGGGGTCTGCCCATGACAACAACCGCGCACCTGTCATTTCGAAGGAGTTGTGCGACTGAGAAATCTCAGAAAACGATTGACAGAGATCCCTCGGCGCTCCGCTTTGTCGGGATGACAAACAACACGGGTAACAAGGCTAAGACTTGTGTATTTATTTATTAGACAGAAGACCCGTAGGGGCGGGGTCTGCCCACCCA